>NZ_JBSFJU010000024.1:0-116164 GCF_053598215.1 Kitasatospora sp. NPDC001175
ACTCAAGATCGAGCCTGCGCTTACGTCCACGCCTTGCCATCAACACGCCCATCATGATCAAGGGGTGTTGCGACAAACGCTAGAACCCGCCGACCGTTAGGGGGTCACGTTTCAAAGAGCGCGGACACCGCTTCCGGAGTCGGTGGAAGGGGTGAAGCCGAGTAGGGTCTGGGAGCCCAGCCGGGAGCATGGATTCCACGTCCTGCGGCACACGTACGCCTCCGTCATGCTGGAGGCTGGAGAGTCGATCGTCTCCCTGGCACAGTGGCTCGGGCATTCGGACCCGGCCTTCACTCTCAGGACCTACACTCACTTCATGCCGGAGGCGGGAGCGCGGGGTCTTGCCGTAGTCGACCGCTGGTTCGCAGATCTCGACTGAAAGTCCCTGAGAAGTCCCTAGCGGGCCGAGCGGGGCCTCCCGGACACACAAAATGCCTGGTCAGGGCATGATCGTCGCCGAGGTTGGCCCTTACCCGGCGTATAAGGCCGACTCGTCCGTCGCCTAGCTGAGGGAAGGCCCTCTGACCTGCATAGTCCCAGGTCAGAGGGCCTTTTTCCATTGTCGCTAGCCGAGGGGGCCTGTTGGGTCTGTTCGGGCCTTTTCGCCCCGATCCTCGGTGCCGTGTGGAAGGCGGCCCCGGGCGAGGTGAAGACCTGTGCTCCGCCTTTCCCGAGTAGGACAGACGGAAAGAACTCCGCCTTCCGTGGGGGAAACGGAGCTGGCCGGAGGCCGTGGTACATCCTGCTCCGCTGCTGCCGTGCGTGGCCGTCGCGGCGGCCCTGGTGGGCGGGCTCGCCTGGTTGTTGCGCTCCGGCCACCGAGAGCGCGGGCTGCTGTGACGCTGTGGCGGTACCGCACCAGGGCCCGGCGGCTGGCTTCACGACAGAGGATCAGTTCCAGACGTACTTCTGGAACAGCTCTCGCGGACGAGGGCCCCGTCCGGTTCCGAGCCCTTGATCTTCCGGCCTCCATCGGATGAGGTAGCGGCAGCGCGAGGAACGACCCGAGCGCGACGATTCGCCAGCGAATGCGGCGGTGGGGGAGGGGTGTTGCGTCGTGGCCGGATCGACGGGCGGCCGGACGCCGCCTGGACTGGGCGTGATCACGGCCGCCGTGCAGGGGGTGCTCGAGGGAGCGCTGCACAACGGCCAGGAGGTGCGGCTGTGGTTCGCCGACTTCTTCGTCTTCGGTGCAGGGGGGCACCATCGCGCGTCGCGTAGGCCTTCTGCTACGCGCCGATGGTCTGAGCCGCTCCCCGCACCGCCGTTCCGAGAAACACTGTGAGGCGCCGAGAAATGACCCGAATACCCACCCAGGTGTCCGGCACGCAGCCGAGCGTTCCGGATCCGCAGCGACTGCGCGGGCTGCAACTGCTGTTCGACACCGCGGCGCCGTTCGCCGCCGGACCCGAGAGCGACGAGCTCTTCCTCGGTGCGCTGCGCGAGGTGAACACCTGGCACCTGGAGCACTCGCCGTTCTACGCCTCCCTCTGGGCGGAGGCCGGCCGGCCGGACATCGACTCGACGGCGGACCTGGACCGGCTGCCCTTCGTCCACGCCTCCTTCCTGAAGCGGAACGAGATCAGGTCGGTGTCCGAGGAGCAGATCTCCCTGCATCTCACCTCCTCGGGCACCAGCGGCCAGAAGTCCCAGGTCTTCCTGGACAAGTGGTCGGCGGACGTGATGCAGGAGATGGACTGCCGGGTGTTCGACCACTACGGCTGGGTGGACCGGTCCGAGGAGGTCAACTACCTGGTCTACGGCTACGAACCGCGTCCGGACTTAACCAACGGCGCCACCTTCGGCCTCGGTTACGTCAGCGAGCTCGCGCCGGCCAGGTCGCTCACCTTCGGCCTGCGGCACACCGGCACCGGACACGAGTTCGACCCCTTCGGTTGCATCCTGGCGCTGCAGCGCTACGCGGAGGAGGGCATTCCGGTCCGGATCCTCGGCTACCCCGCCTTCCTGCACTTCACGCTGGAGCGGATGGGCCAACTGAACCACCCGCCACTGAAGTTGTCGCCGCGTTCGCTGGTCTTCCTGGGCGGCGGCTGGAAGGCCAACGCCGACCGGCAGATCCCCAAGGACGACCTCTACGCGGCGATCAGGGAGCAGCTCGGTGTGCCGGACCACCGGATCCGGGACGCCTACGGCTCGGTCGAGCACCCGCTGCCGTACTTCGAGTGCGAGCGGCACAACCTGCACGTCCCGACCTGGTCCCGGGTACTGGTGCGGTCGGTCGACACGCTCCGGGCGCTGCCGTACGGGGAGACCGGCTACCTGCAGTTCGTCTCGCCCTTCATCACGTCGATGCCGACGCACAGCATCGTGATGAACGACCTGGGCACGCTGTACGCCCCCGAGGGCTGCGGCTGCGGGCTCGGCACGGCGTACTTCACCGTCCACGGGCGCGCCGGAGTCTCCCGCAACCGCTCCTGTGCCATCGCCGCCGCGGAACTCCTGAAGGCAGGGTCATGACCGACGTGAAGCACCTGTGGCAGGGAGAGTGGATCGACGGCGCGGAGGCCGGGCGGCGGCTCGCCGACCTGGACACCTTCGCCGCCGCCGCCCGGCAGCTGCCGCTCCGCACCGAGGCGGTGATCGAGGCGTGCACGGCGCTCGCCGCTGGGCTCGCCGGAGCCGCCAGCGCCGACCGCGACCTGCTGGCGGCGGAGCTCGGCCGGTCGGGCGCCTCGGAGCAGGAGACGGCGGCCGTGCTCGGCGACCTGGCCGGGCTGCTGCGCCGCGACGCCCTGGAGCGCGTACTGACGGCCCAGCTGGGTACCACCAGTCCCGCGACGCCCGTACCCGCCGGGAGCGGGGCGGCGGAGTACTGGGCGCCGGTCGGAATGGTGGCGCACGTGCTGCCCGGCAACGTCGCCACCGCGGGGCCCTGGAGCCTGGTCGAGGGCCTGCTCACCGGGAACCTGAACGTGGCCAAGACCACCGGCGGGAGCCGGTTCGTCCAGCTCTTCGCCGAGGCGCTGGCCGGGCACGACCCCAGCGGGGCGGTCGCCGCGCTGACCATCGTGCTGAGTTTCCCGTCCCGGAACCGGGACTGGCTGCGCACGGTCTGTCAGGCCGCCGACTCGGTGGTGGTCTGGGGCACCGAGGAGGCGGTCGCGGGGGTCGCGGAACACGTCGGGCCGGGGCGGCGGCTGGTGGCCTGGGGGCCGAAGATCTCCTTCGCCTACCTCACCGAGGCGGCCTGGTCCGACCCGGGGATCCTGGCGGACCTCGCCCGCAGCGTCTGCCGGCACGACCAGCAGGCGTGCACCAGCCCGCAGGCGCTCTACCTGGACACCGAGGACGACGACCAGCTCTTCGCGGTGGCCGAGCGACTGGCCGAGGCGCTGGCCGAGGCGGCCGCGGGGCTGCCGCAGCCCACCCCCACCCTCCAGGAGCGGGCCGAGATAACCACCACGGTGACGGTCGCCCGGCTGGAGCAGCACCTCGGCCACGGCCGGGTGCTGGCCGACCCCGAGGGGCGGTGGCGGGTGCTCGCCGACCGGCGCTCTGAGCTGGCGGTGTCCCCGCTGTTCCGTACGGTCTGGGTGCGGCCCCTGCCGCGCAAGCGGATCCCCGCCGTACTGCGGCCGCTGCGCAGCTACCTGCAGACCGTCGGCCTGGCGGCGGCCCCGGGTGAGACGGGCGTACTCGCTGACGAGTTCGTCCGGGCCGGCGCCCTGCGGGTCACCGCGGTGGGGGCGATGAGCGACTCGTACCCGGGGGAGCCGCACGACGGGCTGCTCGCCCTCCAGCAGCACAGCCGGCGGGTCTTGGTGCCGCGGGTTTGACCGCCCGCCGCTCGGGCCTCCCGCCGGGCCTCCCGCCGCTCCGCCGGACCGCCCGCCGCTCTGCGCGCGGGCGGTCCGGCGCGAGCCGGGGGGCGGGTTCCGGCAGTCGGCTGACCACAAGTCAAGTACCTTGTGTACCTGGTCGGTTGACGAATGGGGAGGGATCGATGGACGGAGTCCCGGTGCTCGGAATCCGGGAGTGGCCCGGCGGGCAGGGTGTGGTGATCACTGGAGGGACGGCACCCGACGGGAGACCGGATGCCGTCATCCACTCCTATCTGACCGGCGACCGCCGCAGCGCGCCCGCGTACGTCTTCGCGCAGACGGCCGGCCGCGACCAGACGTCGGCCGCGCTGGCGAACCTGCTCGGCCGGGGCGGCCGCCCGGGGCCGGAGGCGGTGCGGCGGCTCGGCGAGTACCCGGAGACGGCCGAGATCGACGGCAGCCCGGTGGAGGCGGTACGGCACCACTGGAGCGACGAGCGCATCCGCGGCCTGGAGTTCACCTGGCGCGGGTGGCGGGTGGCGGTGCTGGCCTGGGAGCGGCCACTCGACGCCGCGTTCCTGGCCTCGCTCGGAGTGCGCCGCCGGGTGTGACCGGGCCGCGCCCGCGCGGGGCGGCTACCAGTGGGCGGGGCGGCTGAGCGTGGCGGGCAGCCTGGTGGCGGCATCGCCCCTGGCGGCGTTGAGCTGGGCCTGGGTGAGGAAGATGCTGCCGGTGAGGTCGGCGCCGGACAGGTCGGCGCCCCGGAAGTCGGCTCCGATCAGGTCGGCGGAGCGCAGGTCGGCGCCGGACAGGTCGGCCGCGATCAGGTAGGCGCCGCGCAGGTTGGCGCCGCGCAGGTCGGCGCCGCCCAGCCGGGCGCCGATCAGGTCGGCGCCGCGGTGGTTCTTCTTCTTGCCGGGGACGCCGGCCCGGACCAGTTCGCTGGTGCGCAGCAGGAGCGCGTTGACGTCGGCGCGCAGCGCGGGGACGTCGGCCTGGACGAGGGTCTCGGCGTCGGCGCGGGTGAGGCGCTCGACATCGCCCAGCGCACGGCGCAGGTCGCGGTGGACGGGGCGGGCGGCGGGCAGCTCCAGGGCCTCGGTGAGGTACCAGAGCAGCTCGTGCAGCTGGCGCATGACCGGGAACACCTCGAACATCTGTCGTGCGGTGCCGGGGGCCTGCCGCCAGTCCTGCCCGCCGAAGGTGACCTGGGAGACCTTCTGCCCGGCGCCGAAGCAGTCGAACACGGTGCAGCCGGGGAAGCCCTTCTCGCGCAGCCGGGTGTGGATGCCGCAGCGGAAGTCCGCCTGGAGGTTGGAGCACGGCCGGCCGGCGTCCTTGTTGACCGCGAAGTCGGCCGAGGCGGCGAAGGGCAGGGCCACGCAGCACAGGCCGAAGCAGTTCGCGCAGTCGGACAGCAGAGCGAGCCGGCTGTCACCACCCGGGGCCGGGGCGGACGGGGCGTTGCGCTTCTGGGACAAGGTGCGTTCTCCTGCGAGGGGGCCGAGCACCGCCTGCTGCCGCGCTCCGGACCGGACCCATTGTCCCTGACCGGGAGCACCCAGGTGGAGCCGGGTGGGGCGGCGAGCGGCACCCGGTCCCGCGGCGCCCGCCACCCCTCGCCCGCGCGGCTTCCGGCCCCGGTGCTACCCGGCGAGCACCCCGTCGCTGTGCGCCGGTCCGAGGGCCTTGCCGCCGGCGGTGACGAACTGCCAGGTGATGCCGTTGACCACGCCCTTGTCGAGTGGCGCGAGTTTGGCGAAGGCCGGCCGACTGAGGTCGATGTGACCGGCGTCGCACGATGGACACTTGTCCCGGACCGGGACGGTGACGGTCTTCCCGTGGTACGTGACCTTCACCGAAATGCCCTTGCACAGCGGGTCGTTGTTGGGATTGGCGGAGGTCCACCAGGTGTGGGAGACCGCGACCAGGAGTTCCGAACCGGGGTCGATCCGGGTGCCGCAGGCGCCGTAGCCGGCGTCGGTGTAGTACGTCATGCTGCCGCCCACCGGCTTGTTGACCGGTATCGCGGCGGTGGCGGTGCCCGCGCTCAGGACGACTGTCGCGATCGCGGCCAGCGGGGCGCCGGCCCAGGCCTTCAACTGCTTGCCCATGCGGGTGTGTTCCTCCAGCTCGGGTGGACGGTGCACCGGTGGGCGTCGGCGGACTCTGCCGATCGCGGGTGCTGACGGTGCTTTCTGAGAGGCCAAGTGCACGCTGGGAAACCGGAGTTCGGGGTCGGCCCCGGCGTGGCCAGATGTGAAAGGTACGCGACAAGTCAGCTGTGGTCTATACCTTGATGTACTTTCAGGTCATTCCAACCACAGCAGAGCCGGGCGTCGACGCATGGGTGTCGACGCCCGGTGGGTGCGCGTACGGCGCGCTCAGGTGGTCCGAGGGGTGGCGCGGTGGTTCATGGCGCCGGGGTGTTTTCGGCCCGGCGGGTCATCGGAGAGTGGCCGGATCTCCGGCTGCGGGCCGGCGCCCGACGTGAAGCTGGTCCGGGAGGTGGGAGTTCACTCCCGGTGACCGTCAACCAGACTGCGGTTCAGAAGAGTTCGAGAGTGATCGGTTCATCGGGGCGGGCGCCCGGCGGACGAGGTCCGTGCAGTCGCCCGCCGTTGCCCGGTGGCTCGCGGTCGCCGGCGCCGGCCGGCCCGTCACTGGTGGTCGGCCCAGACGTAGCTCTCGGGCAGGAGCTCGGCGACGGGCAGTGCGCGCGGCTCCTCCGCGGTGCCCACGAGCACGGTCAGGTCGGGGAAGTAGTCGAAGAGCACCTGTCGGCAGCGCCCGCACGGCGGGACGATCCCGCGCCCGCCGTCGGCGACCGCCACGATCGCCTCCAGCTCGTACGCGCCCTGCGCGGCGGCCGCGCCCAGGACCACCAACTCGGCGCAGGGGCCGCCGGTGAAGTGGTAGACGTTGAGTCCGGTGATGATCCGGCCGTCCTTGGCGCGGGCGGCGGCGGCCACGGTGTGGTTGTCACCCCGGGCGTACGTCTCGGCGGTGTGCGTGGCCGCCCGGACGAGTTCGAGGTCTGCTTCCAGCTCTATGCGATCGACGGCGGCCATCGTGTCCGGCTTCCCTGCGGCTCGGCGCGGCGCGGGCCCCGATGGCGGCAGCGCGCGGGAAAGGCGTCGCGGCTATTGGACTGGTACCAACCATTGGACCACCGATCGTCGCGAACACCGGCATGGTTTTCCGCCGCCGAGTCGCTGCGCTCCGCCTCCGCCGTTCCTGTGCCTTTCCCGTCGTCGCGGGGGAACGCGAGTGCCCCGGTCGGCGCTCGGGCGGACCGGGGCACTGGGGGAGGTCAGTCCAGGTTGTGGTGCGGTTCGATGCCGTCGTAGTCGCAGTCGGACCATCCAGAGGGCTCGTTCTCCGGGCCGCAGTCGGGAGCGTCGTCGCGTCGGCCGCCGACGCCGGTTGACCGGGTCTTGCTGCTGGTCTCGTCGCCGGGCGCGGAGTCCTCGTGGGGGCTGGGCATGGTGTCCCTCCTCGATCGGGTGCTCGACACTGTTGCCCGGAGATTAATCGGACTCGACTGTTACAGATCACTTTGCCTTCGCGGCCCCCTGCAGGTTCACCCGAAGGGCAGTGGCCGGGCCGCTCAGCCCAGGTAGCCGGGGCTGTGCAGCAGGGCGGTACCGCCGTCCCGGCGTGCCCGGAGCGCGTGCGTAAGCCGCGGCACGGCGAGCGGGTGCAGCAGCTCGGCCGCCCGCCTGACCGGGAAGACGCCCGCCTGACCGGGAGGAAGCAGTACTAGGCCACCTCCTCGGCCTGCGGAAGGATCTCCGAGCCGGTCGGCACGGTACCGCCGTCGAACGTGAACCGAACCGCAGGGTGGGCGTGCTGCCCCTGCTCGGGCAGCCAGGCGGCGCTCAACGCAGCCGCTCCTAGGGCGAGTTGTGCGGTCTGCGCGGGTCAGCTCGGGGAGGTCAGGGCGGAGATGGCGAGGGTGCGGACAGGCAGCAGGAGGGTGGCGTCCCGGCCGTGGTAGACGGCGTTGGTGAGCAGGACGAGGTAGCGGCCGGTGTGCGGGTCGAGATGGATGCTGGTGCCGGTGAAGCCGTGGTGGTAGGCGACGGGCCCGCTGTCCGGGCCGGTGTCGGCGATGATCCAGGCGAGGCCGCGGTGCCGTCCCGGCTCGATGTGCGCGGCAGGGCGCATGCTCTCGGCCAGCCACTCGGAGGTGACCGTGTGCTCGGCGAAGACGGCCAGGTCGGCTGCGGTGCTGAAGGCCCCGGCGTGGCCCGCGACTCCGCCCATCAGGGCAGCGCTGGGATCGTGCACCGTGCCCCAGACGTGCGGCGCCCCCACCAGGCGCGCCTCGGTCGGAGCCACCCGCGGCGAGCGGACCAGCGGGCCGTAGGACGTCTCGGCCATGCCCAGTCCGCGCCAGAGCCCGTCCGCCAGGTGGTCGAGGGGGCGCCCTTGCAGCGAGGTGAGCAGCAGGCCGAGCAGGATGAAACCCCGGTCGATGTACCGGTGCCGGCGGCCGGGTTCGCTGATCAGCGGCTCCGCGCAGATCAGCTGGGCGAGCGGGGTGGGGCTGCCCAGGTAGCGGTCGAAGGAGGTGCGGTCGAACAGGCCGCTGGTGTGCGTGAGTATCTGACGTACCGTCAATGCCCCACCCGGGCTGGGAAGGTCCGGCAGATAGCTGCGGACGGGCGCGTCGAGTTCGAGCAGTCCCTCGCGGACGGCCCGGCCGACCAGCGGCCAGGTGGCCGTCACCTTGGTGAGCGAGGCCAGGTCGTAGCGGGTGTGCTCGTCGGGTGCCACCGCTCCGCAGTCGGGGGCGACCGTGCCGCAGACGGCGGTGGTGCGCGCGCCGCCGGCGGTGCCGGCGGTGATCACGCCGCCGGGGATCCGCCCCGCCGCGACCAGTGGTGCCAGAGCGTCCTGCAGAGTGGCGGCGGCGCCGGCCGCCCAGTTGCGGGCCGAGGACACGGTCACTTCCTCCCTTTCCTGCGGGGTCGGCCTGCGGAGCAGGGCCATCTCTGTGGTACCCCGGCAGCCGGGCGCAGAAGCTGAAGCGGACGTGTACGGCAGGATTCGGGGGCGTGGTCGGTGCGCCCCGCCCGTGCCCGGAGGTCAGGCGGAGGTGGACAGTTCCTCCAGGACCGCGACCGCGCGGTCGGCGTCGTCGGCTGAGACGAACAGATGGTCGTGGTGGAAGCCGGCCACCACGTTGCAGCTGATGCCGTGTTCGGCGAGGCGACCGGCGACGGCGGCGGTCAGTCCGACGGCCTCCAGCGCGGAGTGGATGCGCAGCGTGATCCAGGCGGCCACGTACTCGTACCGCAGGCCGAGGGCGTCGGCCTCCTCCTGCGCCACCACCACGGTCGGCCCCTCCGGCTCCGCGACCGTGACCACCGGCCGCAATCCGGCCGGGACGCGGGCGGGGAGGGTGCAGTAGACGTACCGGCCCGGGTTGAGGGTCGGGCGCATTCCGCTCAGCAGCTTCTGGAGTTCTCGTTCACCGGCCATGGCCGCCACCGTAGCCCGTACCCGCGGCGGTCGCAGGGAGGACGCGGCGGTCGGGGGCGCGGAGCGCGGCCCTCGTTTGCGCGCCGCACACTGATGCAACTGGACCATAATGTGTGCCACACACTATAGTGCTGTGTGTGGACGAATTCGAACTCCTCGACGCCCACCGGCAGGAGCTGCGCCGTGGCTCCGTGGTGCTCGCGAGCCTGCTCGCGCTGCAGACACCGGGCTACGGCTACGGCCTGCTGGACGAGCTCGAGCGTGCGGGCATGCCGGTCGCGGGCAACACGCTCTATCCACTGCTGCGCCGGCTGGAGAGCCAGGGATTGCTGACCAGCGAGTGGGACACCAGCCAGGCACGCCCGCGCAAGGTCTACCGGACCAGCTCTGACGGTGTCCGCCTCGCCGAGGCGCTGCTGCGCGAGTGGCGCCTGATCGACGCCGCGTTCACCCGCCTCGACCCCTCATCGGCCACCGGCTCGGCCCCCACCTCGAAAGGACAGGACCTGTGACCACCGCATTAACGGACCGGTACATCGCCGCCACCGTGCGGCGCGTGCCCGACAAGCAGCGGGGCGAGATCGAGCGCGAGCTGCGCGCCGCGATCGCCGACGACGTCGAGGCCCGCATCCAGCGCGGCGAGGCACCGGCCGACGCCGAGTACGCCGCGCTCGCCGAACTCGGCTCCCCCGAGCGGCTGGCCGCCGGGTACTCCCACTCCGCCCTCGCGCTGATCGGCGCCGACACCTACCCCGGCTACGTCCACGCGCTGCGGGGCGCCTGCCAGAGCGTGCTTCCGGTCGTCTACATCGTGCTCGTCCTCGTCGCCCGCGCCCACGGGGAGAACGCCTGGGTCGCACTGCTGCGCCCGATCGGCAGCACCGTGACCGTGGCCGTGTACCTCGCCGTCTGCGTGACCGTCCCGTTCGTGATCGCCGACCGGGTGCGCGGCGCCCGGTCCGAGGCTGCCCCGGCCGCCGGCCCGTGGACCCCGGATCAACTGCCCGCCGACCAGCCGCGCCCGGCGCAAGGCCGCGATCTGGTCACCGGGGTGATCAGGGCCGCGGCCCTGATCGCGGCCCTGTTCGCGCAGCGGGTGATCTCACCGGTCACCACCCCTTCGGGCGAGCACGTACCGATCATCAACCCGGGGCTCTGGGACTTCTGGATCCCCTACTTCGCCGGAGTGCTCGCCCTCTCCGTCCTGCTCGACGTCGTCGTCCTGCGCCTGCGCCGCGGCAGTCCCGCCATCGCCATCGCCCGCGTCGCGTTCACCCTCGCCGGAATCGCTCCGCTCGCGTGGCTGTTCTGGCAGGCGCGGGTGCTCAACCCCGCGCTCGCCGACGGCGCCGGCGCACTGGCGACACTGGCGGCGCCGGGCAACTGGACGGCCTGGCTCGCCGTCCTCGTCCTCGCCCTGGCCGCCATCGGCACCCTCGCCCAGGCCCGGCGCGAGCTCCGCCACCCGTGAACCGCGGCTGCGCGGAGAGCCGGGAAGGTCCCCGAGGAGAACGGCGTGGGCCCGGCGGACATTCCACCGGGCCCACGCGGGTCGCTCAACTCGGTGACCGGTAAGGCTACTTGTCGGTGAGCTTGCCGGCGCTGCCCCAGCTCTCCGGCGAGACCTCCTGGATCCACACCTGGACGGTGTCCGCCGGGATCTTGTACGCGTCCACGAAGGCATCGGTGATGAGGGCGACCAGCTCCCGCTTGAGCTCGACGCTGCGGGGGCCCTGCTGGATGGTGACGACGGGTATGGTCTGCTCCTGGATCGTTCGCGTGTGTGGATCGGATCGCGGCGGCTCCCGGGCCGCGGAGGCGGTGGGGCTGCCGACATCCAGTCCACTCCGATCGGGGCACGCGACCCAGCGGCAATCCGCGCTCGCGACGATCGCGAATCGTGATCGCGAATCGTGATCGTGCACTGCTGTCGGGCCCTGCGGTAACGGGTCCGTGGTAAGGGCCCCGCGGTAAAGGTCCCGCCGTCAGGCCCCGCGGTCGCCGCGCCCGGCCTCGCGGCAGGCCGCCAGCAGCGGGCGCAGCCGTTCCGGCGCGGCGGCGCCGTGCACCGCCAGCGCGGTGGGGAGCGACAGGCTGCTCGCCGGGCCGTCCGAGCCGTCCGGCGATCGTGCCGGCAAGAAGGCCACCCGGCCGCCGAGCAACTGGTCCGCGTGCGCCGCGTACAGCACGGTCCAGCCCGGGGAGCCCGCACCCAGCGCCGCCAGGGTGTCCTGGAGGGAGCTGTGCGGGGGCCCGGGCACGGGCTCGAAGCCGGCGTCCCGGCAGGCGTCGACGACGAGGTCGACCAGCGGCGGATTGTTCTGGCGGGCCGTCAGGTCGAGCGGCAGCTCGGCGAGCCGGGCGAGATCGACGCCGGCCGCATCGGCCAGTGGATGGCGAGAGGACAGCACCACCGGCAACTCGTCCTGCCAGACCGGGATCTGCCGCACGCCCTCGGGTGCCTCCATCTCCCCGCGCAGGAAGGCCGCGTCCAGCTCCCGGTCGGCGACCCGCCGCAGCCGGTCGCCCCGTGGCAACGAAACCAACTCGACCCGGGTGCCGGGCGCTTGTCGCTCCAGCGCCTCCAGTAGCCGCTCCAGTCGCGCGCCCATCCCCGCACTGGTGCCTATCCGCAGCACCGGGGCGCGCCCGGCGATGAACCCGTCGACCGCTTCCAGGGCGCGCCGCTCCGCCGCCAGCACCTCGCGGGCGGCGGGCAGGAACGCGGCGCCGGCTTCGGTCAGCCGCACCCGCCGGGGCGATCGGTCGAACAGCTCCACCCCCAACTCCCAGGCGGCGGAATCGTTGACGAGCGATAGTTAGCGATATATCGTCGAGATATCGAGATGCTTCGGAAGGGGAGTGTCGAGCGAGAGTCACGAAAGGTGGTGCGCGCCATGCGCACAAGGGGATCGTTCCGGGGAGGGCGTCGGCGCTCGGAGCGCGGCGAGTTCTCGGGTGAGGGCTTCGAGGGGCGGCACGCCTTCGGTGCCTTCGGTGGGCCTGGCGGCCGGCCCGGTCCGTGGGGGCCCGGCTTCGGCGGGCCGTTCGGCCCCGGCATGGGCGGACGGGGGCGCGGCGGCCACGGCCGTCGGGGCGGCCGGGCGCGGCGCGGTGACGTGCGCGCCTCGCTGCTGGCGCTGCTCAGGGAGCGGCCGATGCACGGCTACGAGATGATCACTGAGATCGGCGAGCGGACGGGCGGGGCCTGGCGGCCGAGCCCGGGATCGGTCTACCCGACCCTCCAGCTGCTGGAGGAGGAGGGGCTGATCCAGGCTCAGGAGGTCTCCGGAAAGCGCCTGTTCGAGCTCACCGAGGCCGGCCGGGCGGAGGCCGAGGCCGGTCAGGAGTCCCCCTGGGACGAGGCCGGGCGCGGTGTCGACTGGGAGGCCGTCCAGGAGGTCGGCCAGGCGCTGGCCGCCGTGGACCACGCCGTGCGGCAGGTGATGACCACCGGCTCGGAGGAGCAGCGCGCCAAGGGTCTCGCCGTGCTGACCGAGGCGAAGAAGAAGCTGTACCTCATCCTCGCCGAGGAGGACTGAGCGCGGCCCGATCCGCGCCGAGCGGGATCGGCCGGGCCCGGCGGGCGGGCGAGGGGCCGCACGCCCCGGACGCCGGGGTCGGTGGGAGTCAGGCCGAGGCGGACGGGTCGTACTCGTACCGCCAGTAGCGGCGCCGCTTCTCGGAGCGCAGCTCGGCCCGCCGGTAGACCAGGGTGGTGGCCGGTGCGTCGCCATGGGCGGGGACGGGTACTCGGTAGATCTTGGGCACACTGCCCAGCAGGGTCAGGCCGATCGGCAGCACCCTGCCGTCCAGGGGCCCGCCCACGAATTCGGTGTCGGCGCTTCTCATCACCCCAGCCTAAGCGAGCCGACGCGGCCCTGACCGGGCCCCTCGCCCGGGGGTGGGGGGCGGAAGGCATGGCGGCCGTGGAGAAGCGGTGACGGTCGAGAAACGGAGCAGCGGAACCCCGGTGGCGGTCGCAGTGACGCACGCAGCACCGCCCCCGGTCATCCGGACCCGTCCGGCACCCTTATCCTGCTCTGTACGCCCCCGGGAACCGCCCGGGTCTACGGGCCCCGTACGGGCCGGGTCGGGCGCGTGTCGGTGCGCCTTCCCGCCGAGCCCAACTCTCGTACTCCGTACCGTGACCCAGGCGTTGGCCGACCGGCGACCCCGGCTCCGGCCCATGGCGGACGTGCCTGATCGAGCACCGTCCGGGAAGCAACAGGCGAGCCCGGACGTGGCGTCGGTTGTCGCGTCGGTCGCCGCGTCGCACCAGGCGCGGCTGGTCACGGCAGGGTGCGGAAGGGGTCCGATGGAAGCCAGTGGCAGGTGGACGACCTGGTGGCGCAGGCGCGAGCGGCAGGAGGGGCGTGCGGCTGGCGGCGCGGATCCGGCGGCGAGACTCGATCAGCTGCTCCAGGCCGTCAGAGCGGGCTTCCCGGTGGCTCCGGCCGCCCATCCGGCCGGTTATCGATGTTCCTGTGACCGGATCGGCTGTCCGGCCCCCGCCCAGCACCCGGTCTCCTTCGCCTGGCAGTCCCAGGCGACCACCGACACCGAGCAGCTGACCCGCTGGCTCTCCCGCGACCCGCAGGCGAACTTCATCACCGCCACGGGCCGCGCGCACGACGTCCTGGACGTCCCGGCCGAGGCCGGCAGGCTCGCGCTGGAACGCCTTGACGCGCTGGGCGTCGGCGGCCCGGTCGCGGCCGTCGGCGAGGACCGCTACCTGTTCTTCACGGCCACCCGTGGCACCCCGCAGGACGAGGACGAGTGGTGGCCGAGCGCGCTGGACAGCACGCCGGACACCATGTCCGAGCACCCGGGCCTGCGGTGGCACTGCCGCGGCTCGTACACCCTGGTGCCGCCCGCCGCGCTCCCGGACGGCTCCGAGGTCCGCTGGCTGGACTCCCGCGGCCCCGAGCAGTCGCTGCCGGACGCGCTGCGGGTGCTGGACGTGCTCACCGACGCCTGCACCGAGGTGGGCGCGGTCGCGGAGGAGCAGTGGCTGATCGGTTAGCGGTCCCCGCCGCTGCTTCGACCGACAGCCGGAGCCGGGAGCGGCTGCGACGCCCGTCCTGCGGTCACCGGCGCACGGACGGCGACGCCTGACGGGCCGTCGGCCGGCCCGCCGGCGCCGTCGCCGTGGGGCCGTCGTCACGGCAGGGTGAGGATCTCCGCGCCGTCGGCCGTGACCACCAGGGTGTGCTCGAACTGGGCGGTGCGCTTGCGGTCCTTGGTGACGACCGTCCAGCCGTCCTCCCAGACCTCGTAGTCGTAGGTGCCCAGGGTGAGCATCGGCTCGATGGTGAAGGTCATCCCGGGCTTGATCACCTCGGTGGCCCGCTCGCTGTCGTAGTGCGGGATGATCAGGCCGGAGTGGAACGACGTGTTGATGCCGTGTCCGGTGAAGTCCCGCACCACGCCGTAGTCGAAGCGCTTGGCGTAGGACTCGATGACCCGCCCGATCACGTTGATCTGCCGGCCGGGCTTGACCGCCTTGATCGCCCGGTTGAGCGACTCCCGGGTCCGCTCGACCAGCAGCTTGGACTCCTCGTCCACGTCGCCGCACAGGAAGGTGGCGTTCAGGTCGCCGTGCACCCCGTGGATGTAGGCGGTCGCGTCGATGTTGACGATGTCGCCGTCCTGAAGGACCGTCGAGTCCGGGATGCCGTGGCAGATCACCTCGTTGATCGAGGTGCAGATCGACTTGGGGAAGCCCCGGTAGCCGAGGTCCGACGGGTACGCACCGTGGTCGCACATGTACTCGTGGGCGACGGCGTCGAGCGCGTCGGTGGTGACGCCGGGCGCGATCAGCTTCGCGGCCTCAGCCATCGCCTGCGCGGCGATCCGGCCGGCGATCCGCATCTTCTCGATCGTCTCGGCGGTCTGCACCTCGGGCCCGGTGTAGGGCGTCGGCGCGGGCTTGCCCACGTACTCGGGACGCGTGATGCGCGCCGGGACCTTGCGGGTGGGGGACTGGATGCCGGGTACGAGAACCATGGCCGCGAGTCTATCCGCCGGGCCCCGCACCGCCCCGGCTGTGTGTCCGAGCCGGGCACCGGGAATGATCCGTACCGAAGCGAACGAGCGACGGGAGACCGATCATGGCGCTGGGATTCGGCCGTAAGTCCACCGGCAAGTCGGGGGAGTGGTTCTACTGCATCAAGCACGCCAAGGTCGAGGAAGGCCCCGAGTGCCCCGCCAAGGACCGGCTGGGGCCGTACGCCACCCGTGAGGAGGCCACCCACGCTCTGGAGATCGCCGCCGAGCGCGACCGCGAGTGGCGGACCGATCCCCGCTGGCGCGACGACCAGCCGAGCGACGATTAGCGGGGCGGCCGCGCGAGAGCCGCAGGGCCCACCCTCCCGGGCCGCGCGAGAGCCGTAAGGCTCGCTCTCCCGGGGCGCGCGGGGGCGCACGGCCGGCCCGCGGTGAAGTCGGGCGCGGCTCCCGCGCTCCTGACGCCGTAACCGAGTGCCGAGCGGGCCCGCTCAGACCGCCGCCGCCTCGGCCTGCCGCCGGGCCGCCCGGACGGCCGCCGCGTGCGGGTCGGTCCTCGAGTCGTACGCCAGCAGCTTCGGCAGGGCGGCGGCGAGTCCGAGCACGCCGGCCACGCAGGCCAGCCCGCCGGCCCAGACCGAGCCGCGTACGCCGATCACCGCGGCCATCCCGCCCACCCGGACCTGACCCAGCTGCGGGCCGACCGAGTAGCTGAGCAGCTCCACCCCGGCCAGCCGCCCGCGCAGCTCGTCCGGAACGGACTGGCTCCAGATCACCGAGCGGGCGATGCCGCTGATCTGGTCGGCGCCGCCGGCCAGCGCCAGACCCAGCAGGACCAGCCAGATCTCGCCCGCCAGCCCCGCCAGCACCATCGCCGTACCCCAGCCGAGCGCGGCGAGCACCAGCATCCGGCCGTGCCGGCGGACACGCGAGGTCCAGCCGCTGGTGGCGCCGACGGCCAGCGCCCCGGCCGCCGAGGCGCCGTACATCAGGCCGAGCGCCCACTGGGCGTCCAACTCGCCGGCCAGGAACGGGAACACCGCCACCGGGTAGGCGAAGAGCATCGCGCAGAGGTCTATCGCATAGGTGCCCAGCAGGTCGGGCCGGCTCCAGGCGTACTTCACGCCGGTGGCGATCGTCCGCAGCGAGGGCTTCTCGGCGCCGGTGGACGGCGGGACGGCCCGCATCCGGGCGAGCAGCAGCAGTGAGGCCCCGAAGGTGGCGACGTC
This sequence comes from Kitasatospora sp. NPDC001175, assembly GCF_053598215.1. Lineage (NCBI taxonomy): Bacteria > Bacillati > Actinomycetota > Actinomycetes > Kitasatosporales > Streptomycetaceae > Kitasatospora > Kitasatospora sp. NPDC001175. The sequence continues at coordinate 16,511 of NZ_JBSFJU010000024.1, forward strand.
CAGTGCGTACGCCGTCTGCACGCCCGCCGTCGCCACCACGACGCCGGCCAGCGCCGGGCCGGCCACCGAAGCGGCGTTGCGGGACAGCGAGTTGAGCGCGTACGCGGCGGGGAGCCGATCGTGCGCGACGATCCGCGGGGTGAGCGCGTCGAGGGCCGGCCGCTGCAGACCGCCGAGGGCCGCGACCAGCGCGGCCACCAGGTACACCGGCCACAGCATCGGCCGCGGCAGCAGCGCGTTGAGCAGCAGCAGCCCGGAGAGCAGGCCGAGCCCCGCCTCCGACAGCAGCACCAGCCTCCGCCGGTCCAGCGCGTCCGCGAGCGCACCGCCCCACAACCCGAAGACGATCAGCGGGACCAGCTCCACCGCGCCCACCAGGCCGACCGCGAAGGAGGAACCGGTCAGGTCCTTGAGCTGCAGCGGTACGGCGACATAGGTCAGGAAGCTGCCGAAGGCGGTGACGGAGCCCGAGGTCCACAGCAGCCGGAAGTCCCGTGAAGAACGCCAGGGGGACATGTCGGGGCGGATTCCGCGCAGCGCGGACCGCAGTCGGCCCGGCCGGCGGGACGGTTCGTCGGAAGTCATGGTCCCGTCATCCTGGGCTGCGCCGCAGGCCGGGAGCAACCGAATTAGGAGGTACCCGGATCCCCGCACCGATTCCGGCTGCGCCCGCCCCCGGCGCGGTAGTTGGATGGCCGGGTGACCGATGACTCCCGCATCCCCGAGCATCCGCTGGACCGCCTGCGCCCCGCGGTACGGCGCGGCCGCGAACTCACCGCGGCTACCTGTGCCGGGAGGACCTGATCGCCGTGCGCCGCGCCATCGGCCGGCCCAAGGACCTGCGTCGCGTCGCGGAGCTGGAGAACCTCTGACGCCGAGCTACCTCCGACGCCGAGCAGGAGGGCCGCTGGAGCGAGCCGTTCACCAGTGGGCGACGGGGGAGGCGGCCAGCCGGGCGAGGAAGGCGAAGCGGGGGCGGAGGCCGGCAGCGGTACTGACGAGGTGCTGGACGAGGTCGAAGGGCTCCTCGGCGGCGTCCGGGACGGCGAGGCGTTCATGGGCGAGGGAGGCGAGGTCGCGGTCGCCGGTGTCGAGGGCGAGGACGGTGGCGCCACCGCGCCGGGCGTCGTGGACGCGCTCCAGCAGTGGGGCCTCGGTGGCGGCCGGGGCGACCACCAGGACCGTGGCGCCGCGCCGGACCTCTGTCAACAGGTCGACGCGGTGGGCGAGATGAGCCGGTGAACCGTCCGGGACGCGGTGCCGCAGCAGGGTGGGAGCCAGTTCGCCGACACCGGAGCGGTCGGCCTCGATGTCCAGATGGGCGGCCAGGTGCCAGGGCTCGTACCGCTCGGTGCCGACCAGCAGCAGCCCGGTGGCGCCGCGCCGGCTGACGGAGTGGCGCAGCGCGCCGCCGAAGGCCCGGGCGGTCTCCGGCCATCCGGTGCCGGTCAGCGATCGGGCCAGTGCGGTAACTCTCACGGCGTCCATGGAGGGAGAGGATGGAGCACCGGGCCGGGCTTTGGCAGGATCTTCCGCATGAGTACCCACGATTCAGTGACGGAGCCGACCCGAGGGCTCCCCGAGGTTTCCCAGCTGGTGGTCGGTGTCCTGGGCGGCACCGGCGACCAGGGCCGCGGTCTGGCCTACCGGCTGGCCAAGGCCGGACAGCAGGTGGTGATCGGCTCCCGTACCGCGGAGCGGGCCGAGGCGGCGGCGGCCGGAATCGGCCTCGGCGTCCGGGGTGCGGAGAACGCGGCCGCGGCCCGGGAGAGCGACATCGTGATCGTCGCCGTGCCGTGGGACGGCCACGCCGCCACCCTCTCCGCCCTGCGCGGGGAGCTCGCGGGCAAGCTCGTGGTGGACTGCGTCAACCCGCTGGGCTTCGACAAGCAGGGCGCCTACGCGATCCGGCCCGAGGAGGGCAGTGCCGCCCAGCAGGCCGCCGCCCTGCTGCCCGAGTCCCGGGTCACCGCGGCCTTCCACCACCTCTCGGCGGTGCTGCTGCAGGATCCCGCGATCGAGCGGATCGACACCGATGTGATGGTGCTCGGCGACGACCGCCAGGCGACCGACACCGTCCAGGCGCTGGCCGAGCGGATCCCCGGCATGCGCGGCATCTTCGCGGGCCGGCTGCGCAACGCCCACCAAGTGGAGTCGCTGGTGGCCAACCTGATCTCGGTCAACCGCCGCTACAAGGCCCACGCGGGCCTGCGCATCACCGACGTGTGACCGCGCCCGGAGGGCCCCCTGCGACGGCGTCGGGGGTCCTTCGGTGAGAATGGGACGGTCGTACCGATCCGTAAGGAGTCCCGCGCCATGCCCCGCAACGCCCTCTTCGCCTCGATCGTCTTCGTGCTGGCGGTCGCCGCGGCCGTGGTCTCGTTCGTCCAGGGCAACTGGCTGGGCGTGGTGTGGGTGCTGATGGCGGGCGTCTCCAGCAACATCGCCTGGTTCTACCTGCGCCGTGCGCGCCAGCAGAAGGCCGGGGCGGCCACCGGGGCCTGAGCCCCGGGCCGCCCCGGGCCGGGGCCGCCGGGTCAGTGCTGCCAGAAGCTGAACAGGTACCGGCCCAGCGCGGCGTAGGCGCCGTCCACGCCGAACAGGTCCATGGCCCGGTAGACCAGGTCGAAGAACCACCGGTTGACCTCGGACTGCCAGAGCACCACGAACACCGCCATCAGCCCGTACGGGGCGAACGGCTCGACCGCCCGGCGGGTCTTCGGCGACAGCCACGGCTCGACGATCCCGTAGCCGTCCAGCCCCGGGACCGGCAGCAGGTTCAGCAGGGCCGCGCTGAGCTGGAGGAACGCCAGGAAGCCGAGGGCCGCGGCGAGCGGGGAGACGTTCAGGTCGTGGCCCTCGTAGCTCGCGTGCACGGCGGGGTCGTCCAGCCAGCCCGCACCGACCGGGATCAGCAGGAGCACCGCGCAGAGGACGTTCACCAGCGGGCCGGCGGCCGAGATCAGGCTGTGCTTGAGCCTGCCCCGGATGCGGTGCCGTTCGATGTAGACCGCCCCGCCGGGCAGGCCGATGCCGCCGAGGATGACGAAGATCATCGGCAGTACGAAGCTGAAGACCGCGTTGGTGTACTTGAACGGGTTGAGGGTGAGGTAGCCCTTCGCCCCGATGGTGATGTCACCGCCGTACATCGCGGTCCGCGCGTGCGCGTACTCGTGCAGGCAGAGCGAGACCACCCAGCCCGCCACCACGAAGAGGAACACCCCGACGCCCGCGTTGCCGTAGCCCGACCAGACGGCCCAGCCCGAGGTGCCGAGGATCGCGAGCAGGACCCAGAACACCGGGCTTATCCTGCGTTCCTCGCTGCGCGAGCGCTGGGTTTCGGCGAAGGTCATGGCGGTGGAGCTCCGAGGGGTAGGGGAGGGCGAGGGTCGATCATGCCGGGCCGGACGAGGCCGGGACAAGCCGTCCCGGGTGAACGGACGGGCCCACGTCAGGGTTCCACACCGGCGGCCCGGCCGGGGCGCGCCCCCGCCGAGCCGCGGGTCCCGGTCCGCCGGGGCTTGCGGGATGACGGGTAAACAGGAGTGCGACGCTGCGGGTGTCCACCAGAATGGTCCCCGTGCACTACGGCATCCTCGGAACGACCACCGCCCACCGGGAGGACGGCACCGCCGTCCCGCTGGGCGGCGCCCGGCTGCGCGCGCTGCTCACCGCGCTGGCGCTGCGGCAGGGCCGGCCCGTCCCCACGGACCTGCTGGTGGACGAGGTCTGGGGTGCCGAACCGCCGCAGGACTGTGCCGCCGCCCTGCAGACCCTGGTCGGGCGGCTGCGCCGCGCCATCGGCCGGGACGAGATCGGCTCCGGCCCGGCCGGGTACTGGCTGACCGGTCGGAACACCGACCTCGGGGAGTTCCAGCGGCTGGTCGCCGAAGGCCGGCAGGCCACGGCCGCCGCCGACCACGCCCGCGCCGCCGAGCGGCTGGGTCGTGCCCTCGGCCTCTGGCGCGGCCCCGCGCTGGCCGACCTGCCGGACCGCGGTGGACCGGCCGCCCGGCTGGAGACCCAGCGCGAGGAGGCCCGCAGGTGCCGGATCGGCGCCGAACTCGAACTCGGCCGGGCCGCCGAACTGACGGCCGAACTGGCCGAACTCTGCGCGGAGCGACCACTGGACGAGCAGCTGCAGCTCCTGCTGGTCCGGGCACTGAACGACAGCGGCCGGACAGCCGAGGCCCTCCAGCAGTACGAGCGGGCCCGACGTGCCCTCGCCGAACAGCTGGGCGCCGACCCGGGCCCGGCACTCCAGGCCGTCCACCGCGAACTGCTCCGTTCCACCGTCCCCGGACCGGCGGTGCCGCAGGTCCCGCCCGCCGCGTACGGCTTCGCGACGCACCCGCCCATACCGGCCGCCGGGGAGCAGCGGAGGCCCGCGGCCCCGCGCCCGGTCGGCAACCTGCGCCCCCGGCTGACCAGCTTCGTCGGACGGGAGGCCGAACTGGCCGCCCTGAAGAGCGCCTTGACGGCGAGCCGGTTGGTCACGCTCACCGGCCCCGGTGGCTCGGGCAAGACCAGCCTGGCCGTCGAGGCGGGCCGGGCCGCCGCCGAGGCTGTCGCCGCGATCGCGGCCGCCGGTGCGACGGGCGCCCCAGAAGGCTGGCCCGACGGCGTCTGGCTCGCCGAACTCGCCCCGCTGGAGGACCCGGGCGACGTGCCGGCCGCCGTACTCTCCGCGCTCGGCCTGCGGGAGACCGTGCTGCACACCGGCGGCGCGGTCGCAGAGGCGGCTCGTACCGACGACCCGGTGCGGCGGATCGTCGAGCACTGCGCGCAGCGCCGGATGCTGCTGGTGCTGGACAACTGCGAGCACCTGATCCAGGCGGCCGCCGAGCTGGCCGACCGGCTCCTCGCCGAGTGCCCCGGGCTGACCGTCCTGGCGACCAGTCGGGAGCCGCTCGGGGTGCCCGGCGAGAGCGTCCGGCCGGTCGAGCCGCTGCCCGACCCGGTGGCGCTCAGACTGCTGGCCGAGCGTGGTGCCGCCGCCCGGCCCGGCTTCGACCCCGCCGAGGACCCCGAGGCCTGCGCCGAGATCTGCCGCCGGCTGGACGGCCTGCCGTTGGCCATCGAGCTCGCCGCCGCCCGGCTTCGGGGACTGACGCCGCGCCGGCTCGCCGACCGCCTGGACGGCAGGTTCGCGCTGCTCACCGCCGGTTCCCGCACGCTGCTGCCGCGCCAGCAGACCCTGCGCGCGGTGGTCGACTGGAGCTGGGACCTGCTGAGCGAGCGCGAGTGCGCCGTACTGCGCCGGCTCTCGGTGTTCGCCGGCAGCTGGACCCTGGAGGACGCCGAACAGGTCTGCGCCGACGGCACCTTCGACACCGGACCGGGAGCGCCCGGAGGCGAGCGAGGAGTCACAGCGGTACCCCGGGAGGAGGTCGCCGACCTGCTGCTCTCGCTGGTGGACAAGTCGCTGATCGTGGCCCGCCTCGGTACCGAGACCAGGTACTGGATGCTGGAGACCATCCACGAGTACGCCGCCGAACGACTCACCGAGGCGATGTCGGCGGGCGGGGCCGACGAGGGAACGGCGCTGAGGCACATCCGCTGCTTCCGCGAGCTGGTCCGCTCCGCCGAGCGGCACCTGCGCGGTCCGGACCAGCTGCGCTGGCTGGCCGTGCTGGAGCGCGAGCAGGACAACATCCGCGCCGCGCTGCGCCGCGCGGTGGACGGCGGCGAGGAGCAGGAGGCGCTCGTCCTGGTCCTCGGGATGAGCTGGTTCTGGGCGCTGCGGGACTACCGCACCGAGGCGCGCGGCTGGTACGAGGCGGTCGGCGCGCTCGCCCCGAACCCGTACGCCGACGACGCGCCGAGGCCCGTCCCGCTGTCGGCCGATCCGCTGGACGCGCCGCCGCCGATGCCGCCGGAACTGCTCCAGGAGGCCCGGCGGCAGGTCCATCTGCACCGCCTGGTCACCATGTTCATCGGCAACATGGAGATGCTCGGGGATCCGGAGGCCACCGATCTCGCCCAGCGGGTGCTCGCGGCCTACACCCCGGACCTGCCGCAGTCCTTCCGCCTCCCCGTGCTGCACCGGGTCTTCGCGGCCTTCCCGGCCGGTGCGTTCGGCCAGCTGCGGCCGATGCTGGACGAGGCCGTCGAGGGCTGCCGCCGCCACGGCGGCGTGGGCGACCTCGCGTTCATCCTGCAGATCCGCTCCCACCTGCTGAACGACTGGTCCGGCGGTCTCGACCAGGCGATCCGCGACGGTGACGAGGCGCTGGAGCTGTTCACCCGGCTCGGCGACCGCTGGGGCATGTCCGAGGCGCTGTCCGCGAAGGGCGAGACGGCGTTGAAGCAGGGCGACAGCGCGCGCGCCACCGAGGCGTACCGGAAGGCCATCGAACTGGCCCGGGAACTGGAGGCGCCGCAGGAGATCCCGCTGCTTCGGATACGCCTGGGCGAAGCCCTGTTGGACACCGATGTGGCGGAGGGCGAGCGGCTGATCCGGGAGGTACTGGGGGAGACCGCGACCGGGCGCGCCGACCAGGGAGCGACGCTGTACGGGTGCCTGCTGCTCTGCAACCTGAGCGCCGCGCGCGGGGATTACGCCGAGGCGCTCGACCAGCTGGACCAGCTGGACCGGCTGGAAGGCGACCGGTCGGTGCTCGGCCCACTGGTGCCGAACGTGTTCCGGGGCATCGTGACCTCGATCCGGGCCTGGATCACCGCGCTGAGCGGTGATCCCGAGGCCGGTCTCGACCTGCTCAGGGAGGCACGGAGGCTGGTGAACTCGGTGGAGAACGGCGGCAGGGTCTTCGCCGAGCACATGACCGTGATGCTGGTCCTGCCGGCCGTCGGGGTGCTGACCGCGGTCGCCGAGCTGCGCGGGGATCCGGCCGTGGCCAGGCGGGCGGCTGTGCTGATGGGCGCGTACCAGACCCTGCACGGCGCGCTCGGCTCCTACCTGGAGCGGCAGGAGAGGGACCGGGGCGAGCGCAGGCTGCGCGCCCTGATCGGCGACCGGGCCTACCAGGAGGGGCTGGCCGAGGGGGGCGGGCTCACGCTTGCCGAGGCGGCCGCCATGATGAACGATCCCGACGGGTCCGGGGCCTGAGCGACCGTGCGCGGGTGCCGGAGCCCGACGCCTGGTCGGACTCCGGCACCCGCGCTCCGGTCAGGTCCGCTTGCGGAACCTGGCCACCGCCAGCGGGGCGGTGACGGCGGTGATCGCCACCGACCAGATCAGGACGATCGTCACCGGGTGGGCCACCGCGCCCTGACCGTTGATCAGCGCCCGGCATGCGTCCGCCAGCGCGGACAGCGGGTTGACGTGGGTGAAGGCCTGCAGCCAGCCCGGCATGCTGGTGGGCGGCGCGAAGATCGAACTGCCGAACTGCAGCGGCGCGATGACCAACATCGACACGCCCTGGACGGCCTGGGCGCTGCGCAGGGACATACCGAGCAGCATGGAGACCCAGACGATCGACATCCCGAAGAGCAGTGAAAGGCCCACCGCCGCCAGCAGGTTGAGGAAGCCGCCGGTGATCTCCAGCCCGAGGACCATCGAGAAGCCGATCAGGATGGTGAAGGAGAGCAGTCCCCGGCAGGTTTCGGCCGCGATCTTGGAGAGCAGCACCGAGGCCCGGCCGATCGGCAGCGTGCGGAAGCGGTCCATCACCCCGGTCTGGAAGTCGCTGTTCAGACCGGTGCCCACCGCCATCGCCAGGTTGAGCCCGGTGGTGCCGAGCAGTCCCGGGATCATGTACTGGACGTACTGGTGCTGGCCCCCGGAGACCGCGCCGCCGAAGACGTAGACGAACAGCACCGTGAAGATGATCGGGACCAGTACGGCGTCCAGGATCGACTCCGGGTCGGCCTTGATCCGCATCAGGTTGCGACGGGTCAGCGCGCCGATGTGCCGTAGATGAGCGCCGAGCCCGATCCGGGGGTCGGTGGTTTCGTACGAGATGGCCGCGGTCATGCCACGGGCTCCTTCACGAGAGTCGGGGCGGTGGCCGCAGCGGGCTTGGCGGTGATGGTGAGGAACACCTCGTCCAGGCTGGGCAGTTTGGTGTCGATGGCGGCGATGCCGAATCCCCGGGTTCCCAGCACGCCCACCACGGTGGTGAGTTGGCCGTCGTCGGCGAGCTGTACGGTGAGCACACCGGCGTCCGTGGAGACGGTGGCGCCGGTAATGCCGGCCTGGTGCAGGCAGTGGGCCATCTCGGGCAGTTCGGCGGCCTGCACCGGCGTCACATGCAGGGTTTGGCCGCCGACCTGGGACTTGAGCTCGTCGATCCCGCCGTTGGCGATCACCCGGCCCTTGTCGATCACGGTCAGCTCGTGCGCGAGCTGCTCCGCCTCCTCCATGTACTGGGTGGTGAGCAACACGGTTGAGCCGTCGGCGACCATCCGCTGCACCTCGTCCCAGACCTCGTTGCGGGTACGCGGGTCGAGGCCGGTGGTCGGCTCGTCGAGGTAGAGCACCCTGGGGCGGCCGATCATGCTGGCGGCCAGGTCGAGCCGGCGCCGCATGCCGCCCGAGTAGGTCTTGGCGGGGCGCCCCGCGGCCTCGGTGAGCGAGAAGCGCTCCAGTAGCTCGGTAGCGCGGGCCTTGGCCTCCCGACCGGAGAGGTCGAGCAGCCGCCCGATCAGGTAGAGGTTCTCGTAGCCGGAGAGCAGTTCGTCCACCGAGGCGTACTGGCCGGTCAGGCCGATGGTGCGGCGCAGCTGCCTGGGCTGGCGCAGCACGTCGTAGCCGCCGACGTGGGCGGTGCCGGCGTCGGGCTTGATCAGGGTGGAGAGGATGCGCACCAGGGTGGTCTTGCCGGCGCCGTTCGGGCCGAGCACACCGAGGACGGTGCCCTGCCTGACGCTGAGGTCGACGCCGTCGAGGGCCCTGGTCTCGCCGTAGTGCTTGACGATCCCGCGTACCTCGACGGCGTTGCCGCTGCGGGGCCCCCGCTCGTTCGGGGTGTTGTCGATGCGTGTCATGCCCTCAGGCTGCCCGGGCCGTCTGCCAGCCCGCTGTCATCCTGCTGTCGCCACCGTCATCGTGCTGTCGGGTGGCGGAGCGGGGCGGGGAACCGCGTGCCCGGTCGCTGCACCGGTTCCCCGCCCCGCTCAGCCGCTCACCCCCGCCCGGAGGGCCGATCCGCCGTGTCCGGGCGTCACTTGAAGGTGTGCTCCGGCGCCGGGAAGGTGCCCGCGCCGACCTCGGCGGCGAACTCGCGGGCGGCATCCCCGAGGACGGCCCGCAGGTTGGCGTACTGCTTGACGAACTTCGGCACCCGGCCCGCCGTCATCCCGGCGAAGTCGGTCCACACCAGCACCTGGGCGTCGCAGGCCGCACCCGCGCCGATGCCGACGGTCGGGATCGCCAGCTGCTCGGTGACCTGGCCGGCCAGCTCGGCCGGTACGGCCTCCAGCACCACCGCGAACGCCCCGGCCTGCTGCACGGCCTTGGCGTCCCGCAGCAGCTGGTGCGCGGCCTCGTCGCCGCGTCCCTGCACCGGGTACCCGCCGAAGGCGTGCACCGACTGCGGGGTCAGTCCGACGTGGGCCATCACCGGGATGCCGGCCTCCACCAGCAGCTCGATGGCCCGCGCGCTGCGCTCGCCGCCCTCCAGCTTGACCGCGCCGACCCCGGCCTCCTTGAGCAGCCGGGCGGCGTTGTGCAGGGCCTGGGCGGGCGACTCCTGGTAGGAGCCGAACGGCAGGTCGGCGACGACCAGGGCGCGCTTGGTACCGCGGACGACGGCTGCGGAGAGCATCACCATCTGGTCCATGGTCACCGGCACGGTGGTCTCGTAGCCGAGGTGGCAGTTGCCCGCCGAGTCGCCGACCAGCAGGACCGGGATCCCGGCCTCGTCGAAGACCCCGGCGGTGAGGGCGTCGTACGCGGTGAGCATCGCCCAGCGCTCACCGTGCTGCTTGGCCTTGGCCAGGTCACGGACGGTCACCCGGCGGTTGGTGACGCCGCCGTAGAGGACGGTCGGCGTGCCGTCCTGCGGCTGGGCAGGCGAAAGCGGAGAAGCGTTCATCGAACAGGCTCCTGAAAGGTTGTCGTCTCGTGGCGCCGTGCGGCGTCCCCGGATCTGCCCCCATGCTTGCACGCCGTGCGGCAGGCGCAAAAGGGCGGGGATCGGACAACCGGTGCGCTCCCGGGCGCCCCCTCCTTTGCGGAGACTTTACGATACGACACCGTCTCGTATCGAAAAGCGGGCTATCCTGGGCTCGAAAGGGGTTACGAGACGCTGCCGGCTCGTAAGTCCGCACATCCTCGTACGGACGGGAACGCTCTCCGATGTCCACAGTCGCACCTCAGCGGATCCCCGAGGCGATACACCGTCGCCGCTGGGCGATCCTGGGCACCCTGGTGCTCTCCCTGCTCGTCGTCGTCCTCGACAACTCGATCCTCAACGTGGCGATGAAGACCATCGCCTCGCCCGCCCCCACCGGCCTCGGCGCCAGCCAGAGCGACCTGGAGTGGGCGATCAACTCCTACACGCTGGTCTTCGCCGGGCTGCTGTTCACCGCGGGCCTGCTCGGCGACCGGATCGGCCGCAAGAAGACCCTGCTCGGCGGCATGGTGGTGTTCGGCCTCGGCTCGCTGCTGTCCGCACTGGCCTCCTCGCCCGGCCAGCTGATCACCTTCCGTGCGGTGATGGGCCTCGGCGGCGCCTTCGTGATGCCCGCGACGCTGGCCATCATCATGAACGTCTTCGAGCGGCACGAGCAGCCCAAGGCGATCGGCATCTGGGCCGGTGCGGTGGGCCTGGCGATCGCGATCGGGCCGATCACCGGCGGCCTGCTGATCGAGCACTTCTGGTGGGGATCGGTCTTCCTGGTCAACGTCCCGATCGTGGCCCTCGCGCTGGTGGCGATGTCACTGCTGGTCCCGGACTCCCGCGACCCGAGCCCCGGCAGACTGGACCCGACCGGCGTGCTGCTCTCCGTCATCGGCCTGGTCGCGCTGATCTACGGCATCATCAAGGGCGGCGAACTGGCCGACCTCACCAGGTTCGAGGCCTGGGGCCCGCTGCTCGGCGGCCTGCTGGCGCTGGTCCTGTTCGTCCTGCACGAGAAGCGCACCGACCACCCGGCGCTGGACGTCAGCTGGTTCCGCCGGATGCACTTCACCGGCTCGGTCGTGGTGATCGGCCTGGTCTTCTTCGCGCTGATGGGCGTCTCCTTCTTCGGCGTCTTCTACACCCAGAGCGTGCGCGGCTACAGCGCCCTGCAGGCCGGTGTGCTGATGCTGCCGATGGCCGCCGCCCAGATGCTCTTCGCCCCCCGGGCCCGCCTGGTGGTGGACCGCTTCGGCGTCCGCGCCACCTGCGCCGGCGGCATGCTGCTGATCGCGGTCGGCTTCCTCGGCTACCTGCTGCTCGGCCTGACCACCTCGATCTGGGTGCTGGTCGTACTCGGCTTCGTGATGGGCGCCGGCATGGCGCACGTGATGCCGCCGGTCACCACGGCCATCATGGGCTCGCTGCCGCGTGAGAAGGCCGGTGCCGGGTCGGCGGTCAACAACACCTTCCGCCAGGTCGGCGGTTCCCTCGGCGTCGCCGTCCTCGGCGCGGTGCTCTCCACCTCCTACCGGGACGGCGTGGCCGCCCAGCTCGCCCACCTCCCCGCCCCGCTGCGGGACAAGGCGGGGGAGTCCCTGGAGGCGACCCTCGCCATCGCCGACGGCACCCACCACACCGAGCTGATCGGCCCGGCCAAGGACGCGTTCATCCACGCGATGCACATCGTCTCCGGGCTCTCCGCCGGGATCACGGTGATCGGCGTCCTGCTCGCCTGGTTCATGCTCCCCGGCAAGGCCCAGGCCGGACCCGGTGATGTGCCGCAGCCCCAGAGCCAGCCGCAGCAGACCGCCAAGGTCTGACCGGGCCGGGCGACGGGGAGGGACGGCCGGCCGGCCGGAACGGGGGCCGCGGTACCGGTCCTGGCAGGGGAACGATGGGCACCGCGGCCGCTGACCGCGGTGGAGAGACGGAAGGCTTCGAGCGGCTGTGGAGAATAAGGCCATGCAGATCGACACCACGGCCCCGGCGTCCCCGGCCGAGTCCCACTGCCCCGCTGCCGAGCCGTGCGCCCGGCGGCGGGGCCGCCCGCGCAGCGAGGCGGCGGAGCAGGCGATCGTCGCCGCGATCGAGCGGCTGATGGAGGAGGGGGCGGGCCTGGCCGACCTCTCGATCGAGGGGATCGCCGCGGCTGCGGGTGTCGGCAAGGCCACCATCTACCGGCGCTGGCCCAACAAGGAGGCGCTGCTGGTCGATGTGGTCGCCCGACTGGAGGCCCCCGAGCCGCAGCTCATCGGCGGCACGGTGCGCGAGGAGCTCCTGGCGATGATGGAGTTCATGCGCCGCCGGGGTCTGGCCAAGCGCTCGCGCTGGGTGCTGAAGACCGCCCTCGGCCAGCTGAACAACTGGCCCGAACTGCGCTCGATGTACCAGGAGCAGGTGATCGAGCCCCGCCGCGAACTGGTCCGCCAGGTGGTCCGGCGCGGCGTCGCCGAAGGGGTGATCCGCTCCGACCTGGACACCGACCTGCTCTCCGAGGTGGTGATGGGGCCGATCCTGCTGCGCACCGTCTTCTGGGAGGACGCGCCGCTGGACGACCCCGCCCTGGCCGAGCAACTGGTCGACGCCGTCCTCAACGGCATCGCCGCTCCCGCACCGACCGCCGCCCCGGCCGCGGCGGCCCCCTCCGGTGGCGAATCTCACTGAGAGCTGCGCGCCGCAACCCCCCGCGACGATAGCGGCGTCTGTCCAGGCATAGGCTGATCCGAGAATCCCACTAAAGCGGCATCAGCTCGGTCAGGCGGGGACGGTACGGAGGATCAGGGCATGGCGCAGCTGGACGGGGTATTGGCAGCCGAGGACGGCGGGGACGCCCCCACCCCTGCGGGTGCCACCGCCCAGGGAAGCGCCGGCGCCGGGTTCCGCTCGCGGTTCCGCGGCTGGTGCCGCGGCTGGCGTCCGGCCGGGCGGCGCGGCTGGATCACCGCCGTGCTCGCCGTACTCCTCGCCGGGCTGCTCGCGCTGCACTCCTCGGTGCCCAACTCCGTCGGCAACCTCGGCAGCCTGCTGGAGACCTTCCTGCCCTGGGCGGGGCTGACCCTGCCGCTGCTGTTGACCGTGGCCGTGTGGCGGCGCTCGGTGGCCGCGCTGGTGGCGGTGCTGCTGCCCGTGATCGTCTGGTTCAACCTGTTCGGTGGACTGCTCTTCGACAAGAGCAGCGGCAAGGGCGACTTCACCGTCCTCACCCACAACGTGGCGGCGGGCAACCGGGATCCGGCCGGCACCGTCCGGCTGCTCAACGGCTCCGGTGCGCAGATCGTCGCCCTGGAGGAACTGGCCGCGCAGGCCGTTCCGACGTACCAGGCGGGGCTGGCGGCCACCTACCCCTACCACGCGGTGGAGGGCACCGTCGGCCTCTGGTCGAAGTACCCGCTGAGCGGCGTCTCCCAGGTGGACATCAGGATCGGCTGGGTCAGGGCCTTCCGCGCCACCGTGGCCACACCGCGGGGCCCGCTCGGGGTGTACGTCGCGCATCTGCCCTCGGTGCGGGTCAAGTTCGACCGGGGTTTCACCGCGGAGCAGCGCGACGTCAGCGCGCAGGCGCTGGGCGACGCCATCGAGCGCGACGGCCTGAAGAAGGTGCTGCTGCTCGGCGATCTGAACGGCACCATGAACGACCGCAGCCTGGCCCCGATCACCTCGCAGATGCGCTCCGCCCAGGGGGCCGCCGGGGACGGCTTCGGCTTCAGCTGGCCGTCGACCTTCCCGATGGCCCGGATCGATCAGATCATGAGCAAGGGCGGCCTCAGGCCCACCGCCTCGTGGACCCTGCCCGCCGACGGCAGCGATCACCGCGCCATCGCCGCGTCCTACCGGTACTGAGCCGCGTCCTGCGGGTACCGATCCGCGTCCTGCGGGTACCGATCCGCTTCCTGCCGGTACGGCCGCACCCTGCCGGTATCGAGGCCAGAGTCCCGCAGTGCTGTCGACAACTGCACTGCGGGGACGGCTGATTGGCGATCCGTCAGCCGCGGCGCCAGCGGTTGGTGATGGGCAGCCGGCGGTCCCGGCCGAAGCCCTTTGCGGAGATCTTGGGGCCCGGCGGGTACTGGCGGCGCTTGTACTCGGCGGTGTCGACCAGCCGCACCACCCGGTCCACCACCTCGGGGTCGAAACCTGCGGCGACGATGGTGTCGCGACCCTGGTCGCCCTCGACGTACAGGTCGAGGACGGTGTCCAGCAGGTCGTAGTCCGGCAGCGAGTCGGTGTCGACCTGGTCGGGGCGCAGCTCGGCGGACGGCGGCTTGGAGATGGTGTTCTCCGGGATCGGCGGGGTCTCACCGCGCCGGACGGCCTCCTCGTTGCGCCAGACGGCGAGCCGGAAGATCAGCGACTTGTAGACGTCCTTGATCGGCCCGTACGCGCCGACCGAGTCGCCGTAGAGGGTGGAGTAGCCGACGGCGAGCTCGCTCTTGTTACCGGGGGCCAGCACGATGTGGCCCTCCTGGTTGGAGAGCGCCATCAGCAGGGTGCCGCGCAGCCGGGACTGCAGGTTCTCCTCGGCCAAGCCGGTCAAGCCGAGCGACTCCATGTAGGCGTCGAACATCGGGGCGATGGAGACGGTGCGGAAGTTGAGGCCGGTGCGCCTGGCCAGCTCGGCGGCGTCGTCGCGGGAGTGCTGCGAGGAGTAGCGGCTGGGCATGGAGACGCAGTGCACGTTCTCGGCGCCGATGGCGTCCACCGCGATGGCGGCGACCAGTGCGGAGTCGATACCGCCGGAGAGTCCGATCAGCACGGACTTGAATCCGTTCTTGCGGACGTACGCCCGGGTGCCGGTGACCAGCGCCTGGTAGATCTCCGCCTCGTCGCTCACCTGAGGGGCGATGCCCGGGCTGACGGGCTCGGCGGGGGCGGGCAGCGCCTCGCCGCCGAGGTCGGTGCGGACCAGCTGGAGGCCGTCGCTGAGCAGCAGCCCGTCGGTCGGGTCGGCGGCGGCGGGTAGGTCCAGGTCGAGGATCAGCAGGCTCTCCTCGAACTTCGGGCCCCGGACCAGCACTTCGCCATCGGCGTCGACCACCAGCGAGTCACCGTCGAAGATCAGCTCATCCTGGGCGCCGACCATGTTGAGGTAGACCAGCGGGCAGCCCGCCTCGGCGGCCCGGCGGGTGACCAGCTCCAGGCGGATGTCGTCCTTGTTGTGCTCGTACGGCGAGCCGTTGATCGACAGCAGCAGCCCGGCGCCGGCCTCGCGGGCGGCGGTGACCCGGCCGCCGTCCTGCCAGATGTCCTCGCAGATGGCCAGCGCGACATCCACGCCGTGCAGGCGCAGCACGGAGAGCTGGTTGCCGGGGACGAAGTAGCGGTACTCGTCGAAGACGCCGTAGTTGGGCAGGTAGTGCTTGGCGAAACGGTTCACCACCTTGCCGCGGTGCAGCACGGCCGCGCAGTTCTGCGGCGACCCGGCCGGGCGGCCCGACCGCGGCACGTCCCGCTCGGAACGGCCGAGGTAGCCGAGCACCACCGGCAACTCGCCCAGGCCCTCGGTGGCCAGCCGCTCGGCCAGCTCGACGAGCGCGGTCCTGGACGCCTCGACGAAGGAGCGGCGCAGCGCGAGGTCCTCGACGGGGTATCCGGTCAGCATCAGTTCGGGGAAGGCGACCAGTTGGGCGCCCGCCTCGGCGGCCTGCTTGGTCCAGCGCACCACCTCATCGGCGTTGCGTGAGATGTCACCGACCCAGGGGTCGATCTGGCTCAGGGCGAGACGGAGATTGGGCATGAAAAGAGTGTAATCGTCTAACTGACGTTATGTCGCGGGCGGGTGCGTCCACCCATCGCGCGCCCGCCCCACCCCTGGCCTGCGCGGCTGCCGGGGTGGGGCCAGGGGTCGGCAAGTCGGTGCGGATCCGCCATGATGGGGGCAGCCGCTCCGTGAGCCGCTCCCGCCGGTCGCTTTCGCGTGCTTCCGTGCGTAACACGAACGTAAAGAGCAGAGGTGAGACTGTCCCCATGGGCAAGCAGCAGGAGTTCGTGCTTCGCACGCTCGAAGAGCGTGACATCCGTTTTGTCCGGCTGTGGTTCACCGACGTGCTCGGGTTCCTGAAGTCGGTCGCAGTGGCGCCCGCCGAACTGGAGCAGGCCTTCGAGGAGGGCATCGGCTTCGACGGCTCGGCCATCGAGGGATTCGCCCGGGTGTACGAGTCCGACATGATCGCGAAGCCGGATCCGACCACCTTCCAGATACTGCCGTGGCGCTCGGAGACCCCGGGCACCGCGCGGATGTTCTGCGACATCCTGATGCCGGACGGCTCGCCCTCCTTCGCCGACCCGCGCTTCGTACTCAAGCGCACCCTGGAGAAGGCCTCCGACCAGGGCTTCACCTTCTACACCCACCCGGAGATCGAGTTCTTCCTGCTGAAGAACCTGCCCGGCGACGGCACCCCGCCGATCCCCGCCGACCAGTCCGGCTACTTCGACCACACCCCGCGCGGCGTCGGCCACGACTTCCGCCGCCAGGCGATCACCATGCTGGAGTCGATGGGCATCTCGGTGGAGTTCTCCCATCACGAGGGCGCCCCCGGCCAGCAGGAGATCGACCTGCGCTACGCCGACGCGCTTTCCACCGCCGACAACATCATGACCTTCCGCCTGGTCATGAAGGAGGTCGCGCTGGAGCAGGGCGTGCACGCCAGCTTCATGCCCAAGCCGTTCTCCGACCACCCCGGCTCCGGCATGCACACCCACGTCTCCCTCTTCGAGGGCGACCGCAACGCCTTCCACGAGTCCGGCGCCGAGTACCAGCTCTCCAAGGTGGGCCGCTCCTTCATCGCCGGCCTGCTGAAGCACGCCGCCGAGACCGCCGCCGTCACCAACCAGTGGGTCAACTCCTACAAGCGGATCTGGGGCGGCTCGCAGCGCACCGCGGGCGCCGGCGGCGAGGCCCCCTCGTACATCTGCTGGGGCCACAACAACCGTTCGGCCCTGATCCGCGTGCCGATGTACAAGCCGGGCAAGCAGGGCTCCACCCGGGTCGAGGTCCGCTCGCTCGACACCGGCTGCAACCCCTACCTCGCCTACGCCGTCACCCTCGCCGCCGGCCTCAAGGGCATCGAGGAGGGCTACGAGCTCCCGCCCGGCGCCGACGACGACGTCTGGGCCCTCTCCGATGCCGAGCGCCGCGCCATGGGCATCCAGCCCATGCCGCAGAACCTCGGCGAGGCCATCGACCTCATGCAGCGCAGCGAACTGGTCGCCGAGACCCTCGGTGAGCACGTCTTCGACTTCTTCCTGCGCAACAAACGGCAGGAGTGGGAGGAGTACCGCTCCGAGGTCACCCCGTTCGAGCTGCGGAAGAACCTGCAGGTGCTGTAGCCGCAGGTCGGCAGGGCGCCCCGCAGGCAGGTTGCGGCCCTGGGTCGGTGGTGGTGATCCGCCGGCCTGGGGCCGTCGTCGTGTGTCCGGGCGTGCGCGGACTGTTACGAGGACACGGGGGCCCGGCGACACGCCTCGGTCGCGACCGGGTCCGAGGCAGCGGCCTGCGTCATCGCGTTGACACACATGTCGTGGCTGCCCACCAGGCCGTAGTAGCACGCCGTCCGGATGGAGTCGGTGAGTTCGACGCCCTGGTCCTGGAGGTACGCCGTACAGTCCCCCAGATCCGCGTGGGCGGCCGGTGCGGCGATGACGGTGCCGCCCAGGGTGAGGGTCAGGGCGGCGAGAGTACTGACGATTCGCGGCGATGGATGCACGGGGACTCACCTGCTCTCTCGATCGGGTCACCCGGTCCAGGGTCGTGTCGGACCGCGGGCCGAGAGGACGACGGCGAGCAAGCACACCGGTGGTCGGACGAGTTGCCGCCGGTCGTTCCGATCGGCTCGGCGCCGAACACGCCTTCTGTGAAAATCTAGGACCCCTCACGGCCGTCCGCCTGCGCAGTGCGCCGAACGGGTGAACCGGACGGACGGGCCGCGCAGGGACCTCCCGGGCGCGGCCGCCGTGCCGGGAGCGCGTTCGGGCCCGCTCCGCCGTCCCGGCGCTCCCCAGGGCTGCCAGGAACTGCGGGGTGCGGGTCGGCGGCAGGTAGTCCAGCAGCCGGCCGCGCCGCCGGATCGATGTCCGCGGTGCCCGCGGGCCGCAGCGTCGGGCCGAAGGGCCGAGCAGGCCGAGTGAGCGGAACATGCGTGAGAGCCGATGGGGAGCAGTCGTCCTGAACGGGGCTGGTGCGCGCGGAAGTGAATGATGTTGCGTCAGATCGGGTGTGCACTTGAGGCGGTGAGGGGCGCCGGGGTCGGGGTGTCGGCACGGGTCCAGGTGGGGGCGGAGCTGGAGGGGGCGAGGAGGAAGGTGGCCCGATGCGTCAGCGCCCAACCAGTGGGCTGAGGTTGGGTTGGATCGCCGCAGGTCGGCCTAGGTGAAGGGGAGGTGGCCGGCTGGTGTCTCGGGATCCAACTGACAGATGACCAGAAGGTGATGGATGATCAATAAGTGACTGGGTTTTCCCAGGAGTTATGGACATGACTAGTATCCACCCGTCAATGTTCTTACCAGATCTGACCAGTCGTGAACGGCTGGTGCCGTCTCCAAGGAGCATGCCCTGCGCACGCGCGCGAACCGGCGGATCCGCTCGACCAGGATGTCCCTCAGGACGGCCCTGCTCGTGCTGGCAGTCGTACCCGGCTTGGCCCTGGCCGCCCTCTGGGCGGTGACCAGCGGTCAGACCCTGCTGGACTTCCAACGGCAGGCTGCCCAGGGGCTGCTGGCCCAGAAGGCGGGCCAGCCGTCCAACATCGTCTACTACAACCTGCAGGAGGAACGGCGGCTCAGCGCCGAGGCCCTCGGTGCCCACGCGGGCGCCACCGACGCGCTGGTCAAGCAGCGCAAGCAGACCGACGACGCGATCCGCACCTTCCAGGAGCTGTCCTCGGTCGCCACCGACGGCGCGCCCACCGAGGTGCGCGCCGCGCTCGCCGAGGCCCGGCGGGCGATGACCCAACTGTCCGCCGAGCGCCTGCTGGTGGACCAGGGCGGCGAGGCGCAGCAGGCAGCGGTGTACCGCTACTACACCCAGCTGATCGCAGTCGACCTCAAGCTCTTCACCACGCTCAGCCATGTGGACAACGGCAAGGTCGCCACGGTCTCCCAGCCGCTGGTCGACCTGTTCTGGTCCAAGGAGATGATCTCCCGCTCGGATGCGCTGCTGGCCCAGGCCTGGCCCACCGGGAAGCTGGGGGCGCAGGACTACCAGGGCCTGGTGCAGTCCATCTCCGACCAGTCCTTCCAGTTCGTCATCAAGGTCGCGCCCTACCTGCCGACCAACGAGCAGGCGATGGCGAAGCAGATCATCGAGAGCCCGGCCTGGCAGGCCAAGACCGAGGTGGAGAAGGACCTGCTGCGTCCCGCCGCGGCGGACAGCAACGGGTCCGTCCCGATCGGCGCCAGCCAGCAGCAGATCGCCGCGGACCAGAAGAAGTGGCGCCAGGCGATGGACGACCTGAACCCCAAGCTGGTCGACCTGGTGGAGCGCAGTACCGACACGGTGGTGTCCACCGGCAAGAGCGAGATCATGTCCCTGCTGATCAGGGTCGTGCTCACCGCCGTGGTCGGCCTGGTCGCGGTCATCGCGGTGATCCTGACCACCTGGCGCCTCACCCGTACGCTTCGCCACCGGATCGGTGAACTCCAGGAGCAGGCCGAGGAACTGGGAAGCAAGCTGCCGGAGGTGGTCGAACGCCTCGGCCAGGGCGAGCAGATCGACGTCGAGACCGAGGCCCGCGGTATCGCGCGGGACGACCGCAGCGGCGTCAATGACGAACTCGCCCAGCTCGGCGCGGCGTTGAACCTGGCCCGGTCCAGCGCCCTCACCGCGGCCGTGCGGCAGGCCGAGCAGCACCGCGGGTTCGAGCGGCTGCTCCAGCGCATCGCCCGCCGAACCCAGCTGCTGATCGGCCAACAGCTCAAGAGGCTGGACGAGTTGGAGCGCAAGCACGAGGACCCGGAGGTGCTGGACGGCCTCTTCGACCTCGACCACCTCACCGCCCGTCTGCGCCGCTACGAGGAGAACCTGGTCATCCTGGCCGGCGGTACCCCGCACCGGCGCTGGCGCAAGCCCGTCCCGCTGCTGGACGTGATGCGCTCGGCCCAGGGCGAGGTGCAGGACTACCGCCGGGTGATCCTGGACGTCGACGGCAGTCCCTGGCTCTCCGAGCGTGCCGTCGGCCCGGTGGCGCACATCCTGGCCGAGCTGATCGAGAACGCGCTCAGCTTCTCCCGGCCGCCGAGCCCGGTCGAGGTCCGGGCCGCCCGGGTCAGCCGGGGCACGGTGATCGAGGTTGAGGACCGCGGCCTGGGCATGGACGAGGCGCAGCTCGCCGAGGCCAACCAGCTGATGGGCCGTCCGCCCCGGACCGACGTGCTCGCCCGCGCCGACGACATCCGGCTCGGCTTCTTCGTGATCGCCCGGCTCGCGGCCCAGCACGGGCTGCGGGTGGAGTTCCGGCCCTCGGCCTTCGGCGGAACCAGGGCGGTCGTGCTGATCCCCGATGAGCTGATCGCCCCCGACGGCCCGGCTCGTCCGGTCGCGGTGCCGCAGCCGGCCACCGAGGGGTTGCCGACCCGCAAGCGCGGCCGGGCCCTGGCCGGGGTCACGCCGCTGATCGAGCCGGTCGGTCCGGCGGTGGAGCCCTCCGGTCCGCTGATCGAGCCGGTCGCTGTGGCGACGGAGCCCTCCGGTCCGCTGGCCGAACCGCTCGCTCCGATGGTGGAGCCGCTTCGGGTCGTGGCGGACGCTTTCGGCCCGGCGCAGGAGCCGGGTCCGGTGGACGAGACGTACGAGTCGCACGGCGGTCATGGCATGCACGAGGCGTTCGGCGGGCGCGAGGAGCACGAGGTGTTCGGCGGGCACGGGGCGTTCGGCGGGCGCGAGGAGCACGAGGTGTTCGGCGGGCACGGGGCGTTCGGCGGGCGCGAGGAGCACGGGCAGCACGAGGTGTACGGGGCCCAGTCGGCGTACGAGCCGCACCAGGAGTACGGCTCGTACGAACTGCGCGGGCCGGACGGGCACCCGACCGAGGTGTACCCCGACCCCGAGTCCTCCTGGCACGCGGCACCGCAGGCCGCTCTGCAGGACATGCCGCAGGCGTGGCAGCCGCCGGCCGAAGTGCGGGAGCGGCCGGCCGGGCGCGAGTCGGACATCGCCGTGGACACCGCGGACGAGCAGCCCGGGCCGAGGGACACCATGGTCCCGTCGGGTCCGAGCACCCCCTCCGCGGAGCCGCCGCTGCCGCGCCGGATCCGGCAGGCCAGCCTGGTGGACGAGCTCAGGGTCAACCCGGCGCCGCAGGCCGCCGCGCCGAAGCCGCCGCGCTGGGACGAGAACCCGTTGCTCCGGCCGGCCCCTCGACGGGCC
Source organism: Kitasatospora sp. NPDC001175 (assembly GCF_053598215.1). Classification (NCBI taxonomy): domain Bacteria; kingdom Bacillati; phylum Actinomycetota; class Actinomycetes; order Kitasatosporales; family Streptomycetaceae; genus Kitasatospora; species Kitasatospora sp. NPDC001175. The sequence goes on from NZ_JBSFJU010000024.1 coordinate 37,898, forward strand.
GGAGCAGCCATCGGTGCGTTCCAGCGGCGGTCCCGGGCCGCCCGCGAGGGCGCGGTACAGCCGGGGCAGTCCGTACCGCCCGGACAGCAGCAGCCGGTCCTCCCCGAGTGGGAGTACCGGACCGGGGCCGGTGAGCCGCAATCCACCGACCCGTGGAACACCACTCCCATCCCTACGACGGAAGACCGGTCATGACTCGCACTACCGCCACCCACCAGGATCTCGACTGGCTGCTCGACGGCCTGGTGGACTCGGTGGCCGGGACCAGAAATGCCGTGCTGCTCTCCGACGACGGCCTGGTGGTGAGCCACTCCCGCACCATCGATCGCTCCGACGCCGAGCGGCTGGCCGCGGTCGCGACCGGGCAGCAGAGCCTGGCGCGGGGTGTCGGCCAGCTCTTCGACGGCGGCTCGGTGCACCAGGTGATCGTGGAGCTCGCCGACCTCTGGCTGTTCATCATCGCCGCGGGGCAGGGCACCCACCTGGCCGTGGTCGCCTCGCAGGAGGTGGACGCCGAGGTGATGTCGCTGGCCATGCACAACCTGGTGCAGCAGGTCGGCCAGAAGCTCGGTACCCCGGTCCGGAGCGAGTTCGACGCCTTCGGCGCCCGAGGCGGGCAGCGCGGGTGACCCCGTACTGGGAGGAGGAGGACGCCGAGGAGGACAGTGCGGGCAGCATGGTCCGCCCGTACACCATCACCCGGGGCCGCACCGCGCCCGAGCGTGACGACTTCAGCCTGATCACCGTGCTGACGACCGTGCAGGACCCCAGGGACGAGCACGGTGTGCCATTACGGCCCGGGCGGCGCGCGCTCCAGCCCGAGCACCGGGCGATCCTCGCCTTCTGCGGCCACCCGAGCGCGGTCGCCGAGGTCGCCGCGGAGCTCGACCTGCCGGTGTCGGTGACCAAGATCCTGCTGGCGGATCTGGTCGCCCAGGGCCTGCTGCTGGCCCGCGCCCCGCTGTCGGTGGCGCGGGCCGCGGGCGGCCCCGACCTCGGCCTGCTGGCCGCCGTCCGTGAAGGACTCCGGAGACTCTGAGACAGTGGGATGACAGCGAAATGACGAGCAGTCAGGCGGCTCCCGCCGCCGTCAAGATCCTGATCGCCGGGGGTTTCGGCGTCGGCAAGACCACCATGGTGGGCGCGGTCAGCGAGGTCGCGCCGCTGCGCACCGAGGAGTACCTGACCCGGGCCAGCATCGGCGTGGACGACCTGGCCGGGGTCGACCAGAAGGACACCACCACCGTCGCGCTGGACTTCGGCCGGATCACGGTCAGTTCGGAGCTGGTGGTCTACCTCTTCGGCACCCCCGGCCAGGAGCGCTTCTGGTTCATGTGGAACGACCTGGTCAACGGCGCACTCGGTGGGGTGGTCATCGCCGACACCCGCCGGCTGGAGAGCAGTTTCGCCTCGATCGACTTCTTCGAGAGCCGGGGCATCCCGTTCGTGGTCGCGATCAACTGCTTCCACGGCCAGAACACCCGTAGCGCGGCCGAGATCAGGGATGCGCTGGACCTCGACCCGCAGGTCCCGCTGCTGGTCGGCGACGTCCGGGAGCGGCCGTTCGGGCGGGACGCGCTGCTGGCCCTGGTCGACCACTTGATGAGCCTGCCGGCCGAGGTCGAGCCCGTACCGGCGGGCTGACCCCTCGACCCGGCCCTCGGCAACACCCCCTGGAGGCGCCCGAGATGGCATCATCCCTGCGTGTTCTGGTCCACGGCGGCGGCATCGGCGGGCTCAGCCTCGCCATCGCGCTGGCCCGCCGCGGGCACACTGTCGAAGTCGCCGAGCTGCGGGCGGAGTTGGACGCGCTCGGCGTCGGCATCGTCCAGCCGTCCAACGCGCTGCACGTGATGCGGGAGCTCGGTGTGCTGGAGCAGTGCCTGGAGGCCGGCTTCGAGTGGGAGGTGCTGACCGTCTGCGACCCGGCCGGGAACACCCTGGCCGGGATCCCGCAGCCCCGGATGGGCGGTGTCCCCGCGAACAACGGGATACCGCGGCCCGCGCTCGCCGGGGTGCTCGGCCGGGCCGCCGCCGAGACGGGTGTCCGGATCCGCTTCGGCACCACCATCGCCGAACTGGCCGACGACGGCTCGGGCGTGGACGCCGTTCTCTCCGACGGCTCGAAGGGCCGCTGGGACTTGGTGGCCGGCTTCGACGGCATCGGCTCGCCGCTGCGCCGCCGCCTGTACGGGGAGCGGTTCCGCCCCGAGTACACCGGCTTCGCCAACTGGCGGGTCACCGTGCCCCGGCAGCCCGAGGTGCGGGGCGTGGTGATGAGCACCGGCAACCCGGCGGCGAAGGCGCTGCTCACCCCGATCACCGGTGAACTCATGTACCTGGGCGCGGTGTCCGCCGAGGCCGAGGGCTTCAGGTCGGACCCGGAACGCGCCCACGAGCAGCTCGCCGAGCGGCTTGCCGGCTTCGGCGGACCGGTCGCCGAGGCACTCGCCCAGGTGACCGACCCGCGCGCCGTGGTGTACTCGCGGATCTCCCAGGTGACCGTGGACGCGCCTTGGCACGTCGGCCGGGTGGTGCTGGCCGGTGACGCCGCGCACGCCTCCACCCCGCACCTCGCGCAGGGGGCGGCGATGGCGGTCGAGGACGCCCTGGTGCTCGCGCAGTCGCTGGACGCGGTGGACGGGGTGCCGGCCGCGCTGGCCGCCTGGGAGGAGCGGCGGCGGCCGCGGGCCATGTGGGTGCAGAACATGTCGCGTGCGGTGCTCAAGCAGGAGACCGGCGCCCCCACCACCCCGGAGGAGGACGAGCTCCTCAAGGTCGGCGTGCCGGGCGCGGCCCACGTGCTGGTTCAGCCGTACTGACGGGGTACTCGCGAGCGTCCTGGAAGGTCAACCTAGGCTGCGACTGCACGTGCCTCCATCAGGTAAGTCGCGTGTCGGGATTGAAGGTGTCGGCTACGTTGAACGCGCACGCCTGATGCCAACTGGTGCTACAAGGAGGCGAGTTCGGCAGCTCGTCGAGCGAGTTCGGGGGCGCCGGGGATTCCTCGCCTGCCGTAAATGGCTCGTCGCCCCGCCAGCGTCTGGACTCCGTAGCCAACTTCATGGCGTCGCGTGCCGTCGTCACCGGGCGCATCCCGCTCAACGGCGGCTCGCAGCGACGGCCCCTCGTACACGTCGGCGACGTCGGCGCAGTTCTCGCCGGCGTCCTGCAGAGCAACCTGACCCGGGCGTGGAACGTCGGCAGCGACCAGGAGAACCACACCATCGGCGACATCGCCGAGACCTGGGCTGCCACCTGCCCGTCACCGAGCAGATCGCGGCCCGGCAGCTGTCCCTGCCCTGCTACCCGGCGATGACCAGCGCCGACGTGCAGCGCGTCATCGACGCGATCCACGCCATCTGGTCCTGATCCCCGGCGTGCTGGGCCGACTGTCAGATCACCGGCGGCCGGCCCAGTCGCGTCATCCGCCACACGGTGCTCCACCGCATCGGACGGCGCGGGGGACAGGGCGTCCGCACACCCTCGAAGAACCCGGACCACCACGCCTTGAGCCCCGACAGCGGGGGACGGCGAACCAACGTGTACAGCGCCCAGGAGGTGAGGTAGATCGGCACCAGGACGGCGGGCAGGTGACGCTTCGCCAGCCACACCCGGTTCCGCGCCGTCATCCGGTAGTAGGTGGCGTGACGGGCCGGGTCGGTGCGCGGGTGCTGGAGCACCATGTCGGCCCGGTAGTGGATGTCCCACCCGGCGTCGAGCGCGCGCCAGGCGAAGTCCGTCTCCTCATGCGCGTAGAAGAACGGTGCCGGGAAGTCGCCGACCTGGTCGATCACGCTCATGCGGATGGCGTGGCCGCCCCCCAGGAAGGTGGTCACCTCACCCGACAGCAGTGGGTCCGAGGCGCCGAAGCGAGGAACGTGCCGACGCTGAGTGAACCCTGTCTCGTCCGCGATCCGGAAGCTCACCACCCCAAGGCGCGGGTCCTGCTCGAACGCCTCCCGGATCAGCTGGAAGGTGTCGGCCCGGGGAAGCAGGCCGTCGTCATCCAGGACCACCAGGACGTCGGCACCGCCGAGTTCGCGCAGTCGCTGCACACCGGCGTTCCGGCCACCGGGAATACCGAGGTTCTCCGGCAGTTCCACGGTGTCCACCCACGCCGGCAGCTCCGGGAGCTTCACCCCCTGCCCGAGCACCACGGCCTTGACGCTCTCGCCTTCCTGGGCCGCCACCGACTCCAGGAGCACACGCAGCTCCTTCTGCCGGTCGCCCATCGTCAGCACCACCACGCCCAGCGTGACGCCCATCGCACCCGACCCCATCGAGGAACCCTTCATGATCTCGCCGACACCGGAAACCGAGGACGTGCCGCTGCACGTACTCGCCGAGACCGGACAGCTCCCGGACCACCAGTACATGGACCAGCGCACCCTGACCTGGATCGCCGGCAACCGGCCCGTCGGCCCGCGTGTTCCGGCCACGATGCCACACTGCCCTGCCCGGCTGGCGCCCGACGACTCCTGGTTCGCCAGCCCGGCCGTGATCGACTCCATCGACGGCGCCCGACACAACGCCCGTGCCAGCCTCCTGATCCAGTTGCTCGCCCGGCATCACGGTCTCGGCCACGATCACGCCTTGGCTCTCGCCGCTGCCGCAGCCCGGCATGACAGCCGACGCCTTCACGACCGTGACGATCCGGGTCACGGCAAACGCGCCGCACACTGGCTCACCAGCAACCTCGACACCGTGGCCGGCGCGCCCGATTCCCGATACGACCCTCACTCCCGCAACTTGACCCTCAACACCGTCTCGGCGTTCGGCGGAAACGGTCGTGCGCGGAGTGCGAAGCCCAACAGCAGGCCCAGCAAGCCGAGTTGTCCGAGATGATCGATGCGGTTCGCGAGCCGGCACGCGCTGGGGTGCACCGGGCGGAATGGGCCCGGAGATTCCCCGGGGGCCCACCACACCACGAGCGAGGCGACCTGGCACTGACCGAGGCCGGGCAAGGTCCTCCGCACGACCGGCTCCGTCCCGGTGGCTTCCCGTGCCACCGGGACGGAGCCGTTGCATGGCGGTCCTGTCGTGGTCGGCACCGGACACGTACGCTTCCAGCAGGGTCGGCAGCTGGAGGGGCGATGGCAGTGGAAGGACGGGCCGGGAGCCGGACCAGTCGCCTGGAGACCAGGCTGGTGCGGCGGGGGTTCACCGATCCCGAGGTGGCCGTGAGGCTGCTCGCGGAGCCGGCCCTGAACGGCCTGGCGGCTGACCCGGTACTGCTGGACGCGCTCGGTGCCGCGCCCGACCCCGACCTCGCGCTGCTGGGACTCGCCCGCCTGCTGGAGGCCCTGGACGAGCCCGAGCGGCACACCCTGCGGGACACCCTCACCGGCTCAAAGCCGCTGCGCGACCGCCTGCTCGGCGTACTCGGTGCCTCCGCCGCGCTCGGCGACCACCTGGCCCGCCACCCCCGCGACTGGCACGCGCTGGTCACCTTCGAGCTGCGTGACATCCATCCGGGCCCGCAGGACTTCCTGCGCCAACTCTCCGACCGCGTCTGGCGGAGCGGCGCCGCGAACGGCGCCGGCCGGGCCGACGCCCTGCGCACCGCCTACCGCCGCTGCCTGCTCGCCATCGCCGCCCGCGACCTCAGCCGCACCACCGACCTGCCGCAGGCCAGCGCCGAACTCGCCGACCTGGCCGGGGCGACCCTGCAGACCGCGCTGGACATCGCAGCCGAGGAGGACCCGCAGGCCGCCCGGGCCTGCCGGCTCGCCGTGATCGGGATGGGCAAGTGCGGCGGCCGCGAGCTCAACTACGTCTCCGACGTGGACGTGATCTTCGTTGCCGACCCCCGTGAGGGAGTGGACGAGCACCGGGCGCTGCAGGCCGCCACCAGGCTCGCCGCCCGGATGATGCGGCTGTGCTCCGACACCACCGGCGAGGGCAGCATCTGGCCGGTGGACGCCAACCTCCGCCCCGAGGGCCGCAACGGGCCACTGGTCCGCACCCTGGCCAGCCACCTCGCCTACTACCAGCGCTGGGCCAAGACCTGGGAGTTCCAGGCCCTGCTCAAGGCCCGCCCGGTCGCCGGGGACACCGAACTCGGCGCCGCCTACGCCGCGGCCACCGCACCGCTGGTCTGGCAGGCCGCCGGGCGGGAGAACTTCGTCGCCGACGTCCAGCAGATGCGCCGCAGGGTGCTCGACTCCATTCCCGCCACAGAGCTGGACCGGCAGCTCAAGCTCGGCCCCGGCGGCCTGCGCGACGTGGAGTTCGCCGTCCAACTGCTGCAGCTGGTGCACGGCCGCACCGACGACGGCCTGCGCAGCGGCAACACCCTGGAGGCCCTGGCCGCCCTCAGCGCCGGCGGCTACGTCGGCCGGGCCGACGCCGTCTCGCTGGACACCGCCTACCGGTTCCTGCGCGCACTGGAGCACCGCATCCAGCTGTACCGGCTGCGCCGCACCCATCTGATGCCCACCGACGAGCGCGACCTGCGCCGGCTGGCCCGCTCGCTCGCCCACCTGATCAACGACGACACCCGCGCCGACCCGGTCGCCGCGCTGCAACGCGAGTGGAAGCGCCACACGGTCGAGGTGCGCCGGCTGCACGAGAAGCTGTTCTACCGGCCGCTGCTGGACGCCGTCGCCGAACTACCCGCCGAAGCCGCCCGGCTCAGCCCCGAGGCCGCCAAGGCCCGGCTGGCCGCCCTCGGCTACGCCGACCCCACCACCGCGCTGCGCCACCTCACCGCGCTGGCCGCCGGGGTCAGCCGCAAGGCCGCCATCCAGCGCACCCTGCTGCCCGTGCTGCTGGGCTGGTTCGCCGACTCCGCCGACCCGGACGCCGGCCTGCTCAACTTCCGCCAGGTCTCCGACGCACTCGGCCGCACCCCCTGGTACCTGCGGCTGCTGCGGGACGAGAGCGGCGCGGCCGAGCAGCTCGCCCGGGTGCTCTCCGCCGGGCGGCTCGCCCCGGACCTGCTGCTGCGCGCCCCCGAGGCGGTCGCCATGCTCGGCGATCCCCAGGGGCTCGTTCCGCGTGGACGGGCCGCGCTGGAGTCGGAGGTGCTGGCCGGAGTCGGCCGGGCCGCCGACGCCGAGGCCGGGGTCGCCTCCGCCCGGTCGGTCCGGCGGCGGGAACTGTTCCGGACCGCCGCCGCCGATGTGCTCGGGCGGTTCTCGGACGACCCGGGCGAGGCAGTGGACGCCGCCGGGGAGGCGCTGACTGCGCTGAACGCCGCCACCCTGCAGGGTGCGCTCCGCGCATGCGTCGCCGAGTGGGAGTCCGAGCACGGGGAGCTGCCCACCCGGCTGGCGGTGATCGCCATGGGCCGCTTCGGCGGGCACGAACTCGGCTACGGCTCCGACGCGGACGTGCTGTTCGTCCACGACCCGCTGCTCGACGTCCTGGAGCACGACGCCGCCCGGGCCGCCCAGGCCGTCTGCCACCGGCTGCGCACCCTGCTCGCCGCCCCTTCCACCGAGCCCCCGCTGCTGGTCGACGCCGACCTGCGGCCAGAGGGCCGCACCGGTCCGCTGGTGCGCACCCTCGCCTCGTACGAGGCCTACTACCGGCGCTGGTCGCACGCCTGGGAGAGCCAGGCGCTGCTGCGGGCCGAGCCGGTCGCGGGCGACCTGGAGCTGGGGGCGAGTTTCCAGCGGCTGATCGACTCGCTGCGCTACCCCGGGACGGGCGTACCCGAGAAGGACCTGCTGGAGATCCGGCGGATCAAGGCCAGGATCGAGTCCGAACGTCTGCCGCGCGGTGCCGACCCGACCACCCACACCAAGATCGGGCGGGGCGGGCTGGCGGACGTGGAGTGGACGGTGCAACTGCTCCAGCTGCAGCACGGGCACGAGCTGCCGGAACTGCGGACCACGCGGACCCGGCAGGCGCTGGCGGCCGCGGCCGCGGCCGGGCTGGTCGCCGGGCGGGACGCGGCGGTGCTCGACGCGGCCTGGGTGCTGGCCTCGCGGGTGCGCGGCGCCGTCATGCTGGTCCGCGGCCGGGCGGGGGACAGCTTCCCCGTCGACGGCCGAGAACTGGCCGGGGTGGCCCGTTACCTCGGCTACGGCTCGGGGCACACGGGGGAGATGGTCGACGACTACCGCCGTACGACGCGGCGGGCCCGCTCGGTCGTGGAGAAGCTGTTCTACGGCCCGTGAGAACGAAACCGTCCGGGGGTGAGGGGGAGTCCCCTCACCCCCGGACGGTGTGCTGTCCGAGGTCCGTGCGTCAGCGGCGCGAGGCGCCGACCGGTGCCGTCCACTGGGCGGGGACGGTGACCGGCTCGTCGGGCGCGGGCTCGTGCGGAGTGCGGGGGAGCCGGTAGGCCCACTGGTGGTAGATCAGCCGGGCGGCGAGGAAGCCGACGGCCAGGCAGATCTCGCCGCAGACCGCGTCCATCCAGAAGTGGTTGGCGGTCGAGACGATCACCATCAGCGTGGTCAGCGGATAGAGCAGGCCGAGCAGCCGGACCCAGAGCGGCCTGGCCAGGAAGAAGATCGCCAGCCCGCACCACATCGACCAGCCGATGTGCATCGAGGGCATCGCCGCGTACTGGTTGGAGACGTGGGCTCCGGCCCCGGAGGCCATCGAGCCCCAGGTTTGGTGCACCTTGACGGTGTCGATGAAGCCGCCGCCGTCCATCAGCCGGGGCGGGGCGAGCGGGAAGAAGTAGAACCCGACCAGCGCGATACCGGTGGTGACGAACAGTACGCTCCGCGCCGCCGCGTAGCGGCCCGGATGCGAGCGGTACAGCCACACCAGCACGCCGATGGTGATGATGAAGTGCAGCGTCGCGTAGTAGTAGTTCATCCCGACGATGAGCCAGGTGACCGAGTTCACGGCGTGGTTGATCGAGTGCTCGACCGCGATGCCGAGGTGCTGCTCGAAGTGCCAGATCCAGCTCGCGTGCTTCTGCGCGACCGCCTCCTGCTCGGGGACGGCGTTGCGGACCAGGGAGTAGATCCAGTAGCTGAGGCCGATCAGCGCCAGCTCGAAGAAGACCCGGGGACGCGACGGATTCCGGCGCTGCTCGTGGATGCGAAGGCGGAGCGCGGCGCTTCGCGTCCGGGCGGCGCGGGAGGCTCCGTCCGGCGTCGGAACCGAAGGGACCGCGCCATCGACGGAACCTGCACCACTGGCCGCCTCGGCGTGTTCGATGCCGGCTGTACGGATCTCGGTCGGTTCCCCCATGGACGAGAAGTCTGCCAGACGTCCTGTGGTCGTCTGCTCATCCTGCGGTAGTGGATTCTTCACCAGCTGTCCCCCCGAGGGGGTAGGGGGTGGGTACCGGAGGTGGGCATGGGGTCCATTGTGACTCGCACCCGAACGACCCTGCGACCCGCCCCCCGGGTAGCGGAAGAGGCCCTGGGGGAGCAGGCGAGGAGGCACCCGGAAGCAGGGCGAGGAGGCCTCGGGGGAGGGCCGGGGAGTGGGGCGGGGGAGGCCCGTCGGCTGTCAGGCGCGACGGGCCACCGTCCCCGCACGCGGGCCTGGCTGTCCCTCACCCACAGGCCCGCGTGGTGCCGGCGCACAGCGGGGCACTCGTGACTCTGACCCGCGCGCAACGGTTCGGTCAAGAGATCTCTTGCAGGTTTTACAAGATCTTGCTGAAAGACCTTGCAGTCGCTAGCGTCCACGCCACTCAATGACGACCAGCTGCCTCAAGGGAGAGCCGCAGTGGCCGAAACACCGCTTCGCCGCCCACGGAGCACCATCCTCGCCCGCAGACCCGGTAGAGCCGCCGCACTGCTGGCAGCCCCGCTACTGACCACCTCGCTGGTGGCCGCGACGCTTGGCTCGGCCGCCCCGGTGGCCGCCGCCGCCCGGCCCGCCCCGCCCTCCGACGCCGCCCTCGCCGCCACGGCCAAGCGGCACGACCTGACCCGCGAGCAGTTCTACTTCGTACTCCCGGACCGCTTCGCCAACGGCGACCCCGGCAACGACACCGGCGGCATCACGGGTTCGCGGATGGAGAACGGCCTCGATCCCACGGACAAGGGCTTCTTCCACGGCGGTGACCTCAAGGGGGTGATCGACAAGCTCGACTACATCCAGGACCTGGGCACCACCGCCATCTGGCTGGCCCCGATCTTCAAGAACAAGCCGGTCCAGGGCACGGGAGACGCCGCCTCAGCGGGCTACCACGGCTACTGGATCACCGACTTCACCCAGGTCGACCCGCACTTCGGCACCAACGCCCAGCTGGCGGAGCTGATCCGCAAGGCGCACGCCAGGGGTATCAAGGTCTTCTTCGACGTCATCACCAACCACACCGCGGACGTCATCGACTACGCCGAGGGGAGGCACGACTACCGCTCCACCGGCGCCTATCCGACCCTGGACGCCGACGGCAACCCGGTCGACGAGACCGCCCTGGCCGACTCGGGCGCGCCCTGGCCGAAGCTCACCGCCTCCTCCTTCCCCTACACCCCGGTCTTCCGCAACGCGGCCGATGCCAAGGCCAAGTCCCCGGCCTGGCTGAACGATCCGTCGCTCTACCACAACCGAGGCGACTCGACCTTCGCCGGGGAGTCCGCCACCGAGGGCGACTTCAGCGGCCTGGACGACCTGGACACCCAGAACCCCAAGGTGGTCGAGGGGTTCAAGAAGATCTACGAGAACTGGGTCAGACAGACCGGCGTGGACGGCTTCCGGATCGACACCGTGAAGCACGTCGACATGGCCTTCTGGCAGAACTGGGCGCCCGCACTCAAGCAGTACGCCGCCCAGCAGGGGAAGAAGAACTTCTTCATGTTCGGCGAGGTCTACTCCGGCGACCCCTCGGTCACCGCGCCGTACGTCACCAAGGGCAAGCTGCAGGCCGCCCTGGACTTCCCGTTCCAGCAGGCCGCGCGGAGCTACGTCTCGCGCAGCGGCTCGGCCAAGGCGCTCTCCTCGGTGTACGGGCAGGACTACCGCTACACCACAGCCGACACCGACGCGTACGAGCTGCCGACCTTCCTCGGCAACCACGACATGGGCCGCTTCGGGTCCTTCCTGCAGAGCGACAACCCGGGCGCGAGCCAGGACGAGCTGCTCGCCAAGGACCGGCTCGCCAACCAGCTGATGTTCCTGACCCGCGGCCAGCCGGTCGTCTACTACGGCGACGAGCAGGGCATGACGGGCGCGGGCGGCGACAAGGACGCCCGGCAGGACATGTTCGCCTCCAAGGTCGCCTCGTACAACGGCGACAACGTGATCGGCGGCAGCAGCGGACCGGCCGACCGGTACGGCCGCGACGTGCCGCTCTACCAGGAGATATCCGCGCTGGCACAGCTGCGGAAGGCCAACTCGGCGCTGGCCGACGGCGCGCAGGTCGAGCGGTACGCCGCCGACGGCCCGGGGGTGTACGCCTTCTCGCGGATCGACGCCGGGCAGCAGGTCGAGTACGTCGTCGCGGTCAACAACTCGACCGAGGCGAAGACCGTCACCCTGGACACCTTCTCCGCGGGGATGGACTTCGACCGGATCTACCCGACGGCCGGCGCCAGGACCACCAGCGGTGCGGACCGCCGGATCACCGTCACGGTGCCGCCGTTGTCCTCGACCGTCTACAAGGCGGCGGGCAGGCTGGCGAAGACGGCCGCGGCGCCCCAGCTCACCCTGCGGACGCCGGCCCAGGGCTCGACCGGCACGGTCACGGTCGGCGCCGAGGTGCCGGGCGGCGGCTTCAACCGGGTCTCCTTCGCCGCGCAGATCGGCAACGGCCCCTGGCAGGTCCTCGGCACCGCCGACAACGGCACGTACCAGGTCACCCAGGACCTCGGTACCGTCGCGCCGGGGACGCAGGTGCGGTACAAGGCAGTGGTGCAGACATCCAGCGGACAACTGCGCTCCGCCACCGGGAGCTTCACCACCGGCACCCCCGACCCCAAGCCGGTGCCGACCGCGACCTCGCGCCCGTACGCGGTGGTGCACTACCAGCGCAAGGACGGGAACTACGACGGCTGGAACCTCTACGCGTGGGGCGACCTCGCCGACGGCGAGGCCACCGACTGGCCCGCCGGGCACGGCTTCACCGGCCGAGACGCCTACGGGGCCTTCGCCTACGTCAAGTTGAAGAGCGGTGCCTCGGACCTCGGCTTCATCGTCGAGAACAACGGCACCAAGGACGTCGAGGCCGACCGGCACATCGACCTCTCCAGCACCGGTGAGGTCTGGCTGAAGGAGGGCGACCCCACCGTCCGGACCAGCAACCCCGGGCCGGTGGACACCGTGCCCGCCGACACCGCAGTGATCCACTACCACCGGGCGGACGGCAACTACGACGGCTGGGGCCTGCACGACTGGACGGGCGCCGCCAAGCCCACCGACTGGGGCAGCCCGCTGCAGCCCGCCCGCCGGGACGCCTTCGGCGACGTCTTCGAGGTGCCGCTGGCGGCCGGGGCCACCAGCCTCAGCTACATCCTGCACAACGGCAACGACAAGGACCTGCCGGCCGACCAGTCGCTGGACTTCGCCACCAGCGGTCGCGAGGTGTGGATCCTCGGCGGGCAGCAGGGCTATCTGCTGCCGCAGTCCACGGGCGACTCGGCGCAGCTGGACCTCGGCACCGCCAAGGCCCAGTGGATCGACGCCAGGACCGTGGTGGTCCCGGCCGGCTTCGGCGCCGGCGACGGCCAGTTGGCCGGCGGGACCAGTGCCCAGCTGATCTACGACCCCGAGGGCGGCCTGCGGATCGACAAGGGCGTGCTCGACAAGCCGGGCCACTGGATCCGGCTCGACCCCGGCACGCTCACCGGAGCCCAGAAGGCCAAGTACCCGCATCTGGCCGGCTACCGGGCCTTCACGGTGGACGCCCGGGACGCGGGTCGGATCACCGCCGCGCTGCGAGCCCAGACGGCGTTCACCGAACACCTGCCGAACGGAGCGCTGTCGGCCGCCACCGGGGTGCAACTCCCGGGCGTGCTGGACGACCTGTACGCGGCGAAGGCCGCCAAGGCCGAGCTCGGACCGGTCTACCGGGACGGCAAGGTCACCCTCTCGCTCTGGGCGCCGACCGCCACCCAGGTCTCGGTCCAGCTCTTCGACCGGGCGAGTGGCGGCACGCCGAAGACCGTACCGCTGCGGCGGGACGAGGCGAGCGGGGTCTGGTCGCTCAGCCGCAGTACCCGTGAACTGGACGGGAAGTACTACCTGTACCAGGTCGCGGTGTGGGCGCCGAGCGTCCAGCAGCGGGTGACCAACACCGTAACCGACCCGTACTCGGTGGCGCTCTCCACCGACTCCAGGCGCAGCCTGGTCACCGATCTGGCGGCCGGGCGCAACAAGCCGAAGGGCTGGGACCAGCACCGCAACCCGGCCGGTATCCCGGCGGTCAAGCAGCAGATCCAGGAGCTGCACGTCCGCGACTTCTCGGTGGCCGACACCACCGTGCCGGCGGCCGAGCGCGGCACCTACCTGGCCTTCACCGAGTCGCAGTCGGCCGGCATGAAGCACCTGCGCGAGCTGGCCAAGGCCGGCATCACCACCGTCCACCTGCTGCCGACCTTCGACATCGCCACCATCCCGGAGAACCGCGCCGACCAGAAGCTGCCCGCCTGCGACCTCAAGTCGCTGCCGCCGGACAGCGAGAAGCAGCAGGAGTGCGTGGCGGCCGTGCAGGCCGGCGACGCCTACAACTGGGGCTACGACCCGCTGCACTACAACGTCCCCGAGGGCTCGTACGCCACCGATCCGGACGGACCTGCGCGGACCGTGCAGTTCCGGCAGATGGTGCAGGCGATGCACGAGGCGGGCCTGCGGGTGGTGCTGGACGTGGTCTACAACCACACCGCCGCCGCAGGACAGGCCGACCACTCGGTGCTGGACAAGGTGGTGCCCGGCTACTACCAGCGGCTCGACGCCAACGGGAAGGTGACGGCGGACAGTTGCTGCGCCGACACCGCGCCCGAACACGCCATGATGAACAGGCTGGTGGTCGACTCGGTGATGCTGTGGGCCAAGCAGTACCGGGTGGACGGCTTCCGGTTCGACTTGATGGGTCTGGACCCCAAGTCCACCATGCTGGACGTGCAGTCGGCACTGCGATCGCTGACCAGGGCCAAGGACGGAGTGGAGGGGAAGGACGTCTTCCTCTACGGCGAGGGCTGGAACTTCGGGACCGTCGCCGACAACTCCCGCTTCGTGCAGGCCACTCAGCAGAACATGGCGGGGACCGGCATCGCCACCTTCAACGACCGGATCCGCGACGCCGGGCGCGGGGGCAACTTCATGCTCTCCTCCGCTCCCCAGCAGGGCTTCGCCTCCGGGCTGTTCACCGACCCGAACGGTTCGGCGGACAACGGCACCCCGGAGCAGCAGAAGGCCCGGCTGTTGCACCAGATGGACCAGATCAAGGTCGGCCTGACCGGGAACCTGGCCGGCTACTCCTTCACCGACAGTTCGGGAAAGCCCGTCACCGGCGCGGGAGTCGACTACAACGGTTCGCCGACCGGCTACGCCGCCAACCCGGGCGAGGCGGTCGAGTACCTGGACGCGCACGACAACACCGACCTGTTCGACGCGCTCGCCTACAAGCTGCCCGTCACCGCCTCGCCCGCCGACCGGGCCAGGATGCAGGCGCTCGGCCTCTCGCTCACCGCGCTGGCCCAGGGCCCGGGCTTCGCGCAGGCCGGCAGCGACCTGCTGCGGTCCAAATCGCTGGATTCCAACTCGTACGACTCCGGTGACTGGTTCAACTCGATCTCGTGGGACTGCAAGCAGGGCAACGGCTGGGGACGCGGCCTGCCGATGGCCGCGGACAACAAGTCGATGTGGCCCGCCGCCAAGGCGCTGCTGGCCGATCCGAGGCTGACGGTCGGCTGCGCCGAGATGACGGCGAGCAGCGCGCTGTACCAGCAGTTCCTGCGGATCAGGCAGTCCTCGCCGCTGTTCGCGCTGGCGAGCGGGGCCCAGGTGCAGCGCAGGCTGTCCTTCCCGCTCTCCGGTACCCCGGGCGAGGCGCCCGGTGTGATCACCATGCACCTGGACGGGACCGGGCTGAGCGGCGCGGAGAAGGGCATCACGGTGGTCTTCAACGCCACGCCGACCGACCAGAAGCAGACCGTGTCCGCGCTGGCCGGAACCGGGCAGCGGCTGCATCCCGTACAGGCGACCGGAGTTGACCAGGTAGTCAAGCGGTCCGCCTTCGATCCGGCGACCGGTACCTTCACGGTGCCCGCCCGGACGGTCGCGGTCTTCGTGCAGAGCTGACCCCGTCCGGAGCCGGCGCACCGCCGGACCCAGAGGTCCCGCCGACCCGGCGGGGCCTCTGCCGTATCTGGCCGAAAACGAACCCTGTGCCGCCTCAAGGGGTGACAGCGACAGGTTCGTCGGCGCTGCCGCGGCCCGCTGGCCGGGGACCGCGGGTCTACGCGCGCTGCTCGTGCTGTGGTCGGGCAATGCGCTGGCGTGATGACATTCATATGCAGAAATAGCTTTGGTCAAGCCTGAGTTGACACTGCCTCGGCTTTGCGGTGTCGGGGGTGGTTATTGGCCAATTGCTGGCATGCATCTGTCACCGGTGGCGCCTTTGCTGCCACGATTCCCCCGGCTGCAGATGAGGAGGGTCCCCCACCCCCGGGTGCGGCTGTTCCAGCGCAGGCACAGAGCTATCGGCTCCATCTCCTGAACCGCGCCCCTCACTGCAACGCACCCTGCCGCGAACCGCGGTGGGGCCCCCACTGCGCCGCAAACCTGCGGCCAGGTTTCTCTCCACCGTTCGTGACCCCGCGACCGGTCGGATAAGGAGTCCGCATGTCCCGTTACAGGCACGCCCGGGTGAGTCTGGCCGCACTCGCGGCCACAACCGCCCTGCTGGTCACCGGAATTCCGGTGATCGCCCAGGCCTCGCCGAGTCCCTCGGCCGGTGGTGCGGCCCCGCAGGCGGCCACCAACCGGGCCCAGCTGTTCGCCGACGCGAACCGGACCCTCGCAGCGACGGCGCAGTCGCTGGGTCTCGGCAGCCAGGAGAAGCTGGTGGTCAAGGACGCGATGCGGGACGCCGACGGCACCCGGCACACCCGCTACGAGCGCACCTACGGCGGACTTCCGGTGCTCGGTGGCGACCTGGTCGTGCACCAGACGGCGGCCGGGGCGACCAAGGGCGTGGACCGCGCCTCCACCGCCTCGCTGAACGGCCTGAGCACCAGCCCCAAGCTGGCCGCGCCCAAGGCACAGGCCGCCGCCCTCGCGACGGAGGCCGGCTCGAAGGTCGAGACCGCGCCCCGCCTGGTGGTCTTCGCCGCCAAGGGCACCCCGAAGCTGGCCTGGGAGACGGTGGTCTCCGGCAAGCAGAAGGACGGCACCCCGAGCCGGCTGCATGTGGTCACGGACGCCACCACCGGCGAGGTGCTCTCCAAGGTCGAGGGCATCGAGACCGGCACCGGCCAGGGTGTCTTCGTCGGCAACGTCAACATCGGCACCACGCTGTCGGGTTCGACGTACCAGATGAAGGACAACACCCGCGGTGGGATGTACACCACCAACATGAACAACGGCACCTCCGGCAACGGCACGCTGTTCACCAAGTCCACCGACACCTGGGGCAACGGCCAGGTCAGCAACAAGGAGTCGGCCGCCGTCGACGCCCACTACGGCGTGGCCGCGACCTGGGACTTCTACAAGAACACCTTCGGCCGCAACGGCATCCGCAACGACGGCGTCGGCGCCTACAGCCGGGTGCACTACGACACCGGCTACGTCAACGCGTTCTGGGACGACTCCTGCTTCTGCATGACCTACGGCGACGGCCAGGGCGACACCCACCCGCTGACGGAGATCGACGTGGCCGGCCACGAGATGAGCCACGGCGTCACCGCGGCCACCGCGAACCTCAACTACTCGGGCGAGTCCGGCGGTCTGAACGAGGCCACCTCGGACATCATGGGCACGATGGTGGAGTTCTACGCCAACCTGCCCTCGGACACCCCGGACTACCTGATCGGCGAGCTGATCAACATCAACGGCGACGGCACGCCGCTCCGCTACATGGACAAGCCCTCCAAGGACGGGCAGTCGGCCGACTCCTGGTACTCGGGCGTCGGCAACCTGGACGTGCACTACTCGTCCGGCATCGCCAACCACTTCTTCTACCTGCTGGCCGAGGGCAGCGGCGCCAAGGTGATCAACGGCGTCAGCTACAACTCCCCGACGGTGAACAACATCACCGTCACCGGCATCGGCCGGGACAAGGCGGCGGCGATCTGGTACCGGGCGCTGACCACCTACATGACCTCCACCACCGACTACGCGGCCGCCCGCACCGCCACTCTCAGCGCGGCCACCGACCTGTACGGCGCGGGCAGCACCGAGTACAACCAGGTCGCCACCGCCTGGGCCGGAGTCAACGTCGGCTCGCTGCCGAGCGGCGGTGTCACCGTCACCAGCCCGGGCAACCAGAGCACCGCGCTGAACGCCTCGGTCAACCTGCAGGTCAAGGCCACCGGCGGCACCGGCGCGCTGACCTACTCGGCCACCGGCCTGCCGACCGGCCTGTCGATCAGCTCCAGCGGTCTGATCACCGGCACCGCGACGGCCGCGGGCACCTACAACGTGACCGTGACCGCCAAGGACTCCTCGGGCAAGAGCGGTTCGGCCAGCTTCACCTGGACGGTCAGCGGTGGTGGTGGCGGCGGCTGCACCCCGGCCCAGCTGCTCGGCAACCCCGGCTTCGAGAGCGGCAGTTCGTCCTGGACCGCCTCCAGCGGCGTGGTCGACAACAGCTCGAGCGAGGCCGCCCACAGCGGCTCGTACAAGGCCTGGCTGGACGGCTACGGCTCCAGCCACACCGACAGCCTCTCGCAGACCGTGACCATCCCGGCGGGCTGCAAGGCCACCCTCAGCTTCTGGCTGCACATCGACACGGCGGAGTCCGGCTCGACCGCGTACGACAAGCTCGCCGTGCAGGTGAACGGCACCACGCTGAAGACCTACAGCAACGCGGACGCCGCCGCCGGCTACCAGCAGCGCACCTTCGACCTCTCGGCCTACGCGGGCCAGACGGTCACCCTGAAGTTCACCGGCACCGAGGACTCCTCGCTGCAGACGAGCTTCGTGATCGACGACACCTCGGTCCAGACCGGCTGACGCCGATCCGGTGAGTGCGTGACGGGCCCGGCGGCTTCGGCCGTCGGGCCCTGCCGCGTTGTCGGGGTCAGGAGCCGCTCGGGCGCGGGACGGGAGGGGCGTCGGCGGTCGGCTGCGCCGAAGCCCGGAGGTTCCAGCGGGGGTCGCGGGCCAGGGCGGTGAGCTGGTCCGGGCTGATCGGCGGCTTGGCGCGGACGGTGCTCGCCGCCTCGTCGGCGGTCCCGCCGGAGCCGTTGTAGAAGCGGATCCGAAGTTCGCTGCCGTCCGGCCGGACCAGGTCGACGTTCTCGTAGTACATGCCGTTGCCGTAGGCGGGGGAGACCATGGACCACCCGTTGGTGCCGTCGGGGAAGCTGACGGTGTTGCACCTCACCGGCTCGGCCCCGAACGGTCGATGTGCTCCGCCGTCGAGCAGCGGCTGGCACGGCGGCGCTACCGGTTCGGCCGGGCTGGAGTTCAGGTACACCTCGACCTCAACCGGGCTGAGGCCGTCGTCGTACCGGGCCGTGAGGCTCGCGGAACGGCCCGGATCCTCTTCCCTGCCCGGGAGGAAGTCCGTGACCTTCCCCTTGGGCAGCAGTTCGGTGAGGACCTTGAGCAGCCCGCCGCTGGTGACGGGTAGGACGGCGCCGCTCGGCGCCGGCCGGGCCGGGGCAGAACCGGTCGCCGTGGGGCCGGCGACGGAGGCGGGCGGAGCGGCGGCCGGCCGGAGGCCGAAGGCGGCACCGGTACCGGCCACCGCGACGACCGCGACGGCAGCGGCGGCGGTCTGCAGTCGGCGGCGCCGGCGCAGCCTGCGGCCCCGGCGGTTCGCCTCGTCGAGGATGGCGGAGACAGGGGGGGACAGGCCGACCACGCTCTCTTCGAGCATGCGGCTCAGGTCGTGCTCAAGGTCCATGGCCGGGTTCCTTGGTGTCGGTAGTCGGGGGAAGGTCGGGCACAGGGAGAGGCGGAGTCAGCCGCACAGGAACAGCTCGCGGTCGTTTCCGAGGATCTCCCGCAGCTTGGCGAGCGAACGGGTGTTGAGACTCTTCACCGCGCTGTTGGACATGCCGAGCATCTCCGCCACGGCCTCGATGCTGTGGTCCTCCAGGTAGCGCAGGACGACTACGGCCCGGTTGCGCGGGGGCAGCTGGGCGAGCGCGGCGGTCAGCGTGACCCGCAGGTCGCTGCCGCCGTCCTGGGCGGCCCAGGACTCCGGCAGCTCGGCGGTGACCACCTCGGTGGAGCGCCGCAGCCGCTGCTGGGAGAGGTAGGTGCGCAGCAGCACCTTCCGGGCGTAGGCGTCCAGTCCGGGCTCGTCCCGGCCGCGCCGGAGCCGGCCCCAGGCCGAGTACATCTTCGCCAGGGTGGTCTGCACCAGGTCCTGCGCCTGATGCCAGTCACCGCACATCAGGTACGCGACCTGAAAGAGTCGGCGAGTCCTGGTGCCCGCGAACTCCTCGAAGCCGAGCGCCTTGTCCATCCGGTCCGTCCCCCGCACATCCGGTGCCGTTGTCCTGCGCCCTTGCCGGCGCCATCGGTACTAGATGCGCCGACGCGGCGTTAGGTCTCACGCCGTCCGCCGGGGATATCGAACTGTTGCGCGCGTGCGCCTTGACGCACCGTTGACATGACCATAAGTTCGGCGCCACTGAAAGTTTCCTGCAAGTTTCAGAATGTTTGCAGCCACCACCCGGCCCACCCCGCCGGGCACCGCAGGTCCCCCACCCTGCCCCTTGGAGACAACGTGGTCACCACACCCCCCACCCGAGCGCGCGTCCGCGCGCTCGGCGCGATGGGCGCCGCCTGTGGGCTGGCGCTCTCGCTCTGCACCGCCTTCACTTCCGCCCCCACCGCCCAGGCGGCCCCGCCGAGCGGCAAGGACGTCACGGCCACCCTGTTCGAGTGGCGCTTCGACTCGGTCGCCAAGGCGTGCACGGACACCCTCGGCCCGAAGGGATACGGCTTCGTCGAGGTCTCCCCGCCGCAGGAGCACATTCAGGGTCCGCAGTGGTGGACCTCGTACCAGCCGGTCAGCTACCAGATCGCAGGGCGGCTCGGCGACCGCGCCTCGTTCCAGGCCATGGTGAACACCTGCCACGCGGCGGGCGTCAAGGTGATCGCCGACTCGGTGATCAACCACATGACGGCGGGCTCCGGCACCGGCACCGGCGGCACGGTGTACACCAAGTACAACTACCCCGGCTACTACCAGGACCAGGACTTCCACACCTGCCGGCAGCCGATCACCAACTACAACGACCGCTCCAACGTGCAGAACTGCGAGCTGGTCAACCTCGCCGACCTGGACACCGGCAGCGCCTACGTCCAGCAGACCATCGCCCGCTACCTGGACGATCTGGCCTCGCTCGGCGTGGACGGGTACCGGATCGACGCCGCCAAGCACATCGCCGCCACCGACCTCGCCGCCATCAAGGCCAAGATGGCCAACCCCAATGCCTACTGGGTGCAGGAGGTCATCTACGGTGCGGGCGAGCCGATCCAGCCCTCCGAGTACCTCGGCACCGGGGACGTGGACGAGTTCCGCTCCGGCACCTGGCTGAAGAGCGCCTTCGACGGCGGCCGGATAGCCGACCTGGCCAACTGGGGCTCCGGACTGCTGCCGAGTGGTCAGGCCCGCACCTTCGTCGACAACTGGGACACCGAGCGCAACGGCTCCACCCTCAACTACCGCTACGGCAACAGCTACACGCTGGCCAACGTCTTCATGCTGGCCTACCCCTACGGCTCGCCCAACGTCTACTCCGGCTACTCCTTCTCCGGCAACGACGACGGCCCGCCCAACGGCGGCACCGTCAACGCCTGCTACCAGGACGGCTGGAACTGCACCCACGCCTGGCCGCAGATCGCCAACATGGTCGGCTTCCGCAACGCCGTCTCCGGCACCGCGCTGACCGACTGGTGGTCCAACGGCAGCAACGCGATCGCCTTCGGCCGAGGCGACAAGGGCTATGTGGTGATCAACCACGAGAGCGGGCCGATCACCCAGACCTTCCACACCTCGTTGCCCGCCGGGACGTACTGCGACGTCGAGCACGGCGACCCGAGCGGCGGCTGCACCGGCCGGACGTACACGGTCGGCTCGGACGGGACCTTCTCGGCCACGGTCGGCGCGGGCGACTCGGTCGCGCTCCACGTCGGTGCCCCCGGCGCGCCCGCCCCGGCCGGCGGCGCCTCCTTCGCGGTGAACGCCACCACGGTGCCCGGCCAGAACATCTACGTGACCGGGGACGGCGCCGCCCTCGGCAGCTGGGACACCGACAAGGCCCTGCCGCTCTCCTCGGCGGGCTACCCGGTCTGGACGCTCGACGTCCCGATGGCCGCCGGTACCTCCTTCCAGTACAAGTACATCCGCAAGGACGGGAGCGGCACGGTCACCTGGGAGAGCGGAGCCAACCGCACCGCCGTGGTGCCGCCCACCGGCCGGACCACGCTGAACGACACCTGGCGCAACTGACCGCCCGGCCGCGGCGTGGCCACCGCCGGGGTGGTCACGGCCGTAGCGGCGAAACCGCTCGAAGGAGTGCTCCTCGCGCGTCGGAGCGCGGGGGTGGTGCGGGGGCGCTGGCAGCATCGGCCGGGTGACCACGACGCCCACCGTTCTCGAGCTCCAGCTGTACGGCGGCCGCTGGGACGGACACCGGAAGCGGGTCCGCTCGGCGGCGCCGCCGCCCTTGCTCCGGATGCTCCTGCGCGCCGAACTACCCGCCACCGAAGCCGGCGAGTACTGGCCCACCACCAGCGTCTACCGCCTGGAGGACAGCGCCGGCACCCGCTGCTACCGCCACTCGCACGACGAGTAGCCCGGGCGGCCGGTCCGGGCGCATGGCGTGGGGGGCGCCCCCGGAGACAAGGACTCAGCCCCGCCCGATGTACGGCATGGTGGTGGCCAGCACCGTGACGAACTGGACGTTGGCCTCCAGCGGGAGTTCGGCCATGTGGCGTACGGTGCGGGCGACGTCGGCCACGTCCATGGTCGGCTCGGGGGCGATCCGCCCGTCCGCCTGGCGCACCCCGGTACTCATCGCGGCGGTCATGTCGGTGGCCGCGTTCCCGATGTCGATCTGCCCGCAGGCGATCCGGTGCGGACGGCCGTCCAGGGAGAGCGACTTGGTGAGGCCGGTGACGGCGTGCTTGGTCGCGGTGTAGGCGATGCTCCGCGGCCGGGGGGCGTGCGCGGAGACCGAACCGTTGTTGATGATCCGTCCGCCCTGCGGAGTCTGCCGCTTCATCAGGCGGAACGCGGCCTGTGCACAGAGGAAGGCGCCGGTCAGGTTGAGGTCCACCACCGCCCGCCAGTCGGCGAGGGTGAGGTCCTCGAGCGGGACGGCGGCACCGAAGGCCCCGGCGTTGTTGAAGAGCAGGTCGACGCGGCCGAACCGCCGCTCGGCTGCGGCGAACAGCGCGTCCACGGCCTCGGCGTGGGTGACGTCGGTCGGTGCCACCAGGACCTGATCGGCGGGGAGCCCGGTCAGTTCGGCCGTCCCGCGCAGCGGCTCGGCCCGGCGCCCGGCGAGGACCAGCCGCCAGCCGCCCGCGGCGAGGTCGAGCGCCACGGCGCGGCCCACGCCGCTGCCCGCTCCGGTGATCACGGCGATCTGCTCGGACACTGCGCGACTCCTCGGGGGTGCGACGACCCCTCGATGATCGCTGATCGTCGCTGTGGAGTCACTGGTGCGAGCGTCCAAGTCCCGCGTCCGGAAGCGGGGCCCCGGTGGGACGACCGGGGCCAGCCGCCCGGACTCCGACACACCAGGTGCTGCGCCGTCCGGCTGGCCTTCGGCCACGGCCGCCGTCCCGTTCCCGCCCCGTACCGGTCGGCTGTGCCCGCGAGGTCCACCTCCGCCGCGTGATGGTGGTCACGGGGCGTCGGCCACCCGCCCGGCGGCGCCGCGACGACCACTTCCGCGTCCCGTAACGGTCGGTCGTAAGCAGCCGTTACAGCTGGTCGAACGGCCCGTCACGGCACGTTGAGGAGCCCCCGCCGAACGGCGGGGCCCATGCCCCGGCGAACGTCCGGTAAACGAATGGTATGGCCGGGCCAGGCAACCGCAGGCCGTCGTAGTCGCGTCATAGGATCACAGCACGGCGCGCCGCTCCACAGGGAGCAGGGGCGCCGTGCTGAGGTCGGGAGGAGTGTTTCCCGGCAGCACCAGTCTCTCCGGTGATGCCGGAACACCGCTCGCGACCTCCTCAGCGGCCCCACCCCGGGGCCACCCGCCCGGATCCGCCCGGCCGGGCGTCATATCGGTCGGAGAGTTTTCACCGTGCAGCCGCAGCAGCCGCAGTCGCACTCGCACTCGCAGCCCACCCGCACCCGTGCCGTCCTCGCCGGTGTCACCGTGCTCGCACTGTCCGCCGCCCTGGCGGCCTGTGGCAGTGACGGCAAGCCGGCTGCCGACACGAAGCCGGGCAACACCACGACCGCCAGTCCCGCCGCCGCGACCAGCGCGCCGCCGAAGGACGGCAAGGTCATCATGCCGACCGGCCCGGCCACCGACCTCAAGAAGTCCCGGGACACCAAGGCCGGCCCGATCTTCATGACCAAGCTGGCGGGCAAGAAGTCCGGGGTCACCGCGGAGGTCTGGGTCTGGCTGCCGCCGCAGTACAACGACCCGAAGTACGCCAAGTACGGCTTCCCGGTGCTCACCCTCTACGCGGGCGGCCAGAGCAACGGCTACAACACCTGGACGGACAACCAGCTGCCGATCCAGGAGATCGACGCCGACCTCGTCAAGCAGCAGAAGGCGCACCCGTTCATCATGATCATGCCGGTGCAGAACCTGACCGGTGACGAGAAGCGGGCCTTCGACTGCAGCGACATCCCGGGCCAGCCGAAGATGGGCACCTGGATGTCCGAGGACATCCCGGACTTCGTCCGCGCCAACTTCCGTACCCTGAAGGGCCGCGACAGCTGGGGCCTGATGGGCGCCTCCACCGGCGCGTTCTGCAGCGCCAAGCTGGCGATGCAGCACCCCGACATCTACAAGGCCGCCGTGCCGATCGACGGCTACTGGGACCCGGACTCGCTGCTCTGGAAGGGCCACGAGGCCGAGCGCCTCGCCAACAGCCCGGGCAAGCTGATCGCCACCAGCAAGGCCGACGTCCGAATGCTCGCCACCTCCGGCGGCGGCAGCGCCTACGAGGTCAACCTGGTCAAGTCCTGGGTCGCCAAGGCGGCCGCCCCGACCACCGTCGAGTACTACCAGCAGCCCAACGGCCAGCACCTCACCAAGGACTTCGCGAAGATGATCCCGATGACCCTGGAGTGGCTCACCAAGAACCTCGAAGGCCCCGCCACCGACGAGTGACAAACGGCCGGCACGGCCTCCCGGTGATTCCCGGGACGTCGGTGCTCGACTTCATCCGAGGGACCCGAACCGCGCGCCGGCCACTGTGCCGGCGCGCAGGCGTATCCGGCCTCTGACCTGCGCGTCAATCGGTCATTGATTCGACTCTGATGAGCTGTCACCACCCTGGAGAACCAAGGCCGGGGCGCAGCCGCCGAAGCAGCGCCACCGGACCGGCCCAGTCTCAGCGAGTCATGAAGAGAGCCCGATGCCCAGCCACCTGCTGCCCGTCGAGTACCCGACGATCCCTGCCCAGCCGGGCGGTGAGCACGACGTACAGCCCGCCCAGGCCGCCGTGGAGCTGATGCCCTTCGCCGGTCTGCGTCTGGTGCACGCCGCACTCCGCCGAGACCTGGCCCGGCTGCCCAACGCGCTGCGGCTGCTCCAGCCCGGCGACACCGCCGCCGCCGAGGCGCTGCAGCGGCACTGGGACTTCCTCACCGCCATGCTCACCTGCCACCACGAGCAGCAGGACAGCCGGCTCTGGCCGCTGCTGCGCCGCTTCGCACCCGAGCTGCGCCTGCTGCTCAACTGGCTGGAGTCCGACCACCACAACCTGGACCACTCCTTCACCCGGGTCACCACCCTGGTCCGGATCGCCACCCGCGACCCCGCCAGCAGCTGGCCCGTCGCCTACGCGGTGGAGGAGCTGGCCGCCAGGCTGGAGACCCACCTGCGGATCGAGGAGCGCCAGCTGCTGCCCCGGATGTCCGGCGTCTTCCCGAGCGGTTCGCGGATCGGCACCCTCCCCGAACTGCTCGACCTGCTGCGGCTCGCGGACGGTCCCGGCAGCGCCGACGCCCTGGTCTGGCTGCTGGAGGGAGTGGACCCCCGCCAGGTCGACCGCCTGCTCGCCGACTGCGACGACATGACGGCCCGCCAGTGGCCGCACTGGCGCGACACCTACGCCCGGGTCAGCAACCAGCTCTGGGGGCCCGTCGCCACTCCCTGAGGGACGGGAGCCCGGGGCGAGGAGAGCCGAGTGCGGCGGGCCGCTCCGCCGACCCCCGGGAACTGCCGCCCTGATGTGCTCCCTCCGCCGAGGAGCCCCCGGGGAGCGGACCGCCTTGGTACCGTCCCCGGATGTTCTCGCTCCTCGAGCCACCGCTCCTCGCCCGCCTCAAGACCGCCGAACGGATCCTGATCGCCGGAGCCGGCGGCGGTTTCGACGTGTACGCCGGCCTCCCGATCGCCCTCGCGCTGCGCGCTGCGGGCAAGGAGGTCCATCTCGCCAACCTCTCCTTCAGCCACCTCTACGGTCTGCCCGCCGACGTCTGGTTGGCCCCCGAGCTCGCCGAGATCCGCCCGGACACCGCCGCCGCCGAACCGTACTTCCCGGAGCGGACCCTGGCCCGCTGGCTCAGCCTGCACGGTATGCCCGACACCGTCTGGGCCTTCGGTTCGGTCGGCGTTCAGCCGCTGCGGGCCGCCTACCGAGCCCTGGCCGAGCACCTCGGCATCGATGCGATCCTGCTGGTGGACGGCGGCACCGACATCCTGATGCGCGGGGACGAGGCGGGGCTGGGGACGCCGGAGGAGGACATGGCCAGCCTGGCCGCGGTGGCCGGGATGTCCGGGATACCGCTGCGGATGGTCGCCTGCCTGGGGTTCGGCATCGACTCCTACCACGGCGTCAACCACTCGCTGGTGCTGGAGAACCTGGCGGCCCTGGACCGGGCCGGCGGCTACCTGGGCGCCTTCTCGATCCCGCGCGACTCCCGGGAGGGCGCGCTGTACTTGGACGCGGTGGCCCATGCCCAGGCGGCCTTCCCCGAGTACCCGAGCATCGTCCACGGTTCGGTGGCGGCCGCGTTGCGCGGACAGTTCGGCGACGTTCGCTTCACCGAGCGAACCCGGTACAGCTCACTGTTCATCAACCCGCTGATGACCCTCTACTTCGGGGCCACGGTCGAGGCGCTCGCCGCCAACCACCTCTACCTGGACCGGCTCGAACAGACGTATCTGATGCGCCAGATCTCCTCGGCCATCGAGGAGTTCCGGGACGAACTGCCCGGCCAGCGCCCGCCTCGGATGTTCCCGCACTGATCGGCGGTCGCGCCGTGGGGCGCGAACAGATGGCCAAGCGCCCCGAGCGTGCGCCTCGTGCGCCGGGCGTGAAGGCAAACGGATGCAACCACATCCCCTGTTCAGCAGGTGTGTGGGACAGGCGAGTTGGGCACGCTACGCGCCGATCATGACCGAGTACGACGAGAGGCAAGACGGCCGTGAGCCAACCCTTCGAACTGCCCGAGTTCTACCTGGCATATCCGGCGAGGCTGAACCCTCACCTGGAGGAGGCCAGGGCCCACACCAAGCAGTGGGCCCGCGGGATGGGAATGCTGGAGGGTTCGGGCGTCTGGGACGAGCACGACCTCGACTCCCATGACTACGCGCTGCTCTGCGCCTACACCCACCCGGACTGCGACGGGCCCGAACTCTCGCTGGTGACCGACTGGTACGTGTGGGTCTTCTTCTTCGACGACCACTTCCTGAAGCTCTTCAAGCTCAACCAGGACCGCCCCGGCGGCAAGGCGTACCTGGACCGGCTGCCGGCCTTCATGCCGATGGACCTCTCCGCCGGGACGCCCGAGCCGACCAACCCGGTCGAGGCGGGGCTCGCCGACCTGTGGGCCAGGACGGTCCCCTCGATGTCGATGGACTGGCGGCGCCGCTTCGCCCTGAGTACCGAGCACCTGCTCAACGAGTCGCTCTGGGAGCTCTCCAACATCAACATCAATCGGATCCCCAACCCGGTGGAGTACATCGAGATGCGCCGCAAGGTCGGCGGCGCCCCCTGGTCGGCCGGGCTGGTGGAGCACGCGGTGGGCGCCGAGATCCCGGCCTCGGTCGCCGGGGCCCGGCCGCTGCGGGTGCTCAGGGACGCCTTCTCGGACGGCGTCCACCTGCGCAACGACCTGTTCTCGTACGAGCGGGAGACCCAGGAGGAGGGTGAGCTGAGCAACGGCGTGCTCGTGCTGGAGACCTTCTTCGGCTGCTCCACCCAGCAGGCCGCCGACGCGGTCAACGACCTGCTGACCTCGCGGATCCACCAGTTCGAGAACACCGCCCTCACCGAACTCCCGCCGCTCTTCACCGAGAAGGGGCTCACTCCCGACGAGTGCGCGGCCGTCCTCGCGTACGTCAAGGGACTGCAGGACTGGCAGTCGGGCGGCCACGAGTGGCACATGCGCTCCAGCCGGTACATGAACGGTGCCGGCGCCGGCAGCGCGCCGAGTTCGTTCTCCTTCCGGCCGCAGGGCCTCGGCACCTCGGCGGTGGACCCCAGGGCGCTCGCCGGGCTGATCGGCACGGGCCGGACGCGCAGCTTCACCCATCTCCCGCACCAGCGGGTCGGGCCCTCGCGGATCCCCGAGTTCACCATGCCGTTCACCACCTCGCTCAGCCCGCACCTGGCGGGTGCCCGCCTGGAGAACCTCGAATGGGTGCGCCGGGTCCGCCTGCTGGACGCCGACCCGGGCATCCCCGGCTCGGACATCTGGGACGAGCAGCGGCTGACCGACATCGACCTGCCGCTCTGCGCGGCCGGCATCGACCCGGACGCCACACCGGAGGAACTCGCGCTCTCCTCGGCCTGGCTGACCTGGGGCACCTACGCGGACGACTACTACCCGGCGGTCTACGGACGCACCCGGAACCCCGCCGGTGCCAAGCTCGCCAACGAACGGTTCTCGCTCTTCATGCCGATCGACGGCGAGAGCGTGCCCGAGCCCGTCACCGGCCTGGAACGCGGCCTGGCCGACCTCTGGCAGCGCACCGCCGCGCCGCTGGACACCGAGGCGCGCCGCGACTTCCGGGCCGCCGTCGAGGCCATGACGGAGAGCTGGCTATGGGAACTCGCCAACCAGCTGCAGCACCGCATCCCCGACCCGGTCGACTACCTGGAGATGCGCCGGACCACCTTCGGCTCCGAACTCACCAGCCTGCTCAGCCGGATCTCGCACGGTCGCCGCATCCCGGCGGAGATCTACCGCAGCGGCCCGGTGCGGTCCCTGGAGAGCGCCGCCATGGACTACGCCGCGCTGATGAACGACGTCTTCTCGTACCAGAAGGAGATCGAGTTCGAGGGCGAGGTCCACAACGGAGTGCTGGTGGTGCAGAACTTCTTCGACTGCGACTACCCGACCGCGCTGCGCATCGTCAACGACCTGATGACCTCCCGGATCACCCAGTTCCAGCACGTGGCCGAACACGAACTGCCCGTCCTGTACGACGACTTCGACCTCGACCAGCAGACCCGCCGGGCCGTCGACGACTACGTGCAGGACTTCCGGTACTGGCTGGCCGGGATCAAGATTTGGCACGAGGACTGCATCCGCTACCGGGAGCAGGACATCCTGCGGCACAGCGCTCGGTCCGGCCGGCACCTCGCAGCGGCCCGGCGGTTCGCCGGACCGACCGGCCTCGGAACCTCGGCCGCGCGGGTGCCGGCGGCCGCCGCAGTGCGGGTGCCTGCGGCTACCGCCGCGCGGCGTTGAGGATCTTCACCACGGTGTGGAAGAACCGCGAAGTGCCGTGACCGCGGTACGACCCGGGGAGCGCGGCGGCCGGGTTCCCGCCCAGCCGCCCGTTCCGCAGGCGCACCACCGTGAAGGCGGCGCCCGGTACGGCCCCGATGATCTCCCAGTCGCCCCTGGGGCCGCGGATCGGGAAAACCGACTCCGTGGGCAGCGGCTCGGACAGGAACACGACGCACAGCCGCAGCTGAGGCGTCACCTCGATCCCGGCGAACGGGTCGGCGGCGACCAGCTCCGCGACCTCGTCCACCGTGCGCAGCATGACCGGCACCCGGTAGCCGAGCGCGGCCGCCAGGTGCTCCTCGATCCGGGCGGTCAGTGCGGCGCGGTCGGTCTCCTCGGCGGTGAAGAAGACGTTCCCGCTCTGGATGTAGGAGCGGACGTCACCGAGACCCAGTTCGGTGAAGTGCCCGCGCAGCCGCTCCATGGTGATCGTCCGACCGCCGACGTTGACCGCCCGGAGGAAGGCGATGTAGCTCCGTGTCATCCGGTCAGTCTGGCACCGGGCACCGACAGGTGCGGCGGGCCGTTGTCAGCGCCCGGTGCAAGACTGGGCGCCATGACCACCTGGCAGGATTTCGAACGAGAGGCACCCGATCTGGCCCCGGCCGTCCGGGCCCGATTCGAGGCGCACCGGCACCATGTGCTGGCCACCCTGCGCAAGGACGGCGCGCCCCGGGTGAGCGGTACGGAGGTCCAGTTCATCGGCGCCGACCTGACCATCGGCTCGATGCTGGGCGCGGTCAAGGCCCTGGACCTGCGGCGTGACGGCCGCTTCTCGCTGCACAGCCACCCCGGCGACGAGACCATGGCGGACGGCGACGCCAAGATCTCCGGCATCGCGGTGGAGATCCTCGACGAGATCGAGCTCTCCGCCTACGTCTCCGACCTTCCGGCGCCTGTGCCCGGCCCGTTCCACGCCTTCCGCCTGGAGCTCACCGAGGCCGTCCTGACCACGGTCGAGGACGACCACCTGGTGATCCGCTCCTGGCACCAGGGCGAGGGGGAGCGCACGATCGACCGCCGGCCCTGACCACGCCCCTGGGCGCGGGTGCACTCCGTCAGGGCCCGACGGCTCCGAGACGCGCCCGCTAGCCCGGGATGACCGACCGCAGCGCCTCCGGCGTCCGCGCCACCACCGCGTGCCCGTCGTCCGCCGTGATGATCGGCCGTTGGATCAGGATCGGGTTCGCGGCCAGCGCCTCGATCCACCGGGCCCGGTCGGCTTCCGTCCGGCCCCACTCCTTGAGCCCCAGCTCCTTGCCGACCGCCTCGTCCACCCGGGCGATGTCCCACGGCTCCAGCGCCAGCCGCTCCAGGACCCGCTCGATCTCGGCGGCGTCCGGCGGGTCCTCCAGGTAGCGGCGGACGGTGTACTCGGCCCCGGCGGCGTCCAGCTCGCTGATCGCCGTACGGCACTTCCCGCAGCGCGGGTTGATCCAGATTTCCACGCCGCAAGACTAGGCGATCGGCCCCCGTGCGGCTCGCCACCCGCCCGCGCCCGCCCCGAAAGGCCCACCACTCGGGAACTCATCACTCCCACCGTCCAGTTGACCCACCAGCAGCCCAGTCGAGAGGGACGTTTCATGGACGGCGCGGCGATCATGGAGCAGCTGATGTCACCGGCGGGCCGGGCCGACCCGTACCCGCTGTACGAGCTCGCCCGCGGGCTCGGGCCGGTCGTCCCCAGTGGCAGGGGACTGGCGATGGCCGTCGGGTACCGCGAGGTGCACCAGGCGCTCCGCAACCCGGACCTCGGGGTGGTGGACGCCGAACAGCGGGAGCGCTGGGAGGAGAGCTACGCCGAGCACCCGTCCCAGCTCCTGCTCAGCCGCTCGATCCTGGAGACCAACGCCCCGCACCACCACCGGATGCGCTCGCTGATCGCCTCGGTCTTCACGGCCCGCCGGACCGCCGCACTGGCGGAGCCCGTCACGACCGCAGTGCACCGACTGCTCGACGAGATGGCCGAGCAGGGCGCCGACGGCTCGCCGGTCGACTTCATGGACGCCTTCGCCTACCGGCTCCCGGTCGGCGTGATCTGCGAACTGCTCGGGGTGCCGGAGGCCGACCGAGCCCGGTTCCGCCCGCTCGCCGCCGACCTCGCGGCCGCGCTGGAACCGGTCGCCGACGAGTCGGAACTGGCCGCCGCCGACGAGGCGGCCGAGGAACTCACCCAGTACTTCGCCCGCCTCGCCGCCCGGCGCCGGGCCGACCCGCAGCAGGACCTGGTCAGCGCCCTGGTCGAGGTCGCCGCCGCGGACCCGTCCCGGCTCTGTGGCCACGAGCTGCTGGCCAACCTGGTCCTGCTGCTCGGCGCGGGCTTCGAGACCACCACCAACCTGCTCGGCAACGGTCTCGCCCGGCTCTTCGAGCACCCCGGGACCCTGGCCGCCGTCCGCGCGGGCACCGTCACACCGTCCGGACTCACCGACGAGGTGCTGCGCCACGACTCGCCCGTCCAGCTCACCGTCCGGGTCGCGACCACCGACGGCGTGCGGGTGGGCGACGAGGAGATCCCAAGGGACGGCGGCGTGTTCCTGCTGATCGGCGCCGCCAACCGCGACCCGCTCCGCTACCCGGACCCCGCCCGCTTCGACCCCACCCGCCGGGACAGCCAGCCGCTGAGCTTCGGCGGCGGCCCGCACTTCTGCCTCGGCGCCGGCCTGGCCCGGCTGGAGTCCGCCATCGCCCTCCCCGCCCTGCTCGACCGCTTCCCCGCACTCGCCCCGGCCCCCGGCGCCACCCGCCGCGACCGCCTCGTCCTGCGGGGCTTCCAGACCCTTCCGGTGACGCTCCGGTAGAAGAGCCGGTCGGCGCAGCCGAGTTCGCGCACCCCCGCTCCCTAGTGGCGGTCCGCCACCAAGCATCGACGGACGGTAGTACCGTGAGGTGGGCCGCTGAGAAGGCAGATGAGAACTCGGCGGACGAGCGAGTGGCGGCCCGCATGGGTCGGCAAGCCCGCTTCACGGCGGACGACGGGCCGCTCCTGTGGCCGGGGTGAAGGCCGGAGACTTCCCTGCCCGCTGATGACCTGCGGGCTCTTGCGGCCCAGGCCCGCGCCGTGCGTCAGGGCTGCCCCCGACTCCGGCCCTCGGGGCGACCTCACCGACCGCCCGTAGTCACGCGCGCCTGCTTGCTCATCCCGCGATCCTGCCCGCCCGCACCGCCCACGGCGAACGGGTTTTCCGCGAGACTGTGCCCATGTCCGATCCCGCCCTCATCCCGCCGATCCAGCCGCTTCTCCAGCGCACCGTGCGCTGCCGCCGCTGCAACCGCCCGCTCCACGACTCGGAGTCCCGGATGCTCCGCCTCGGCCGCGAGTGCCGCGGCCCGGAGGAGTCGGTCCAGGTCGTCCCCGGCGAGCAGGACCCGCTGCCCGGCCTGTGAACCCGCCGGCCGCTGCGCGCGGTTGGGGAACGGCGACCCAGGTCGGCGATCGACCCCAGTGCCCACGACCTATCCGGCGAACAGGAACCCCTCCCTGGTATGGAACCTCCCGCCCTCGCTAGCGCCCGAGGCCCATGCTCTCTCAGGTGATCCCCTGGACAGCAGAGGCCCAGGCACATCTCGCGTCCGCTTGACAGCGGTCCCGAGTCCGTTGCGGGATCAAGGTCCGTCAGCACCTACGACAGGGCGGGTTCGACCCGAGTAGGCCAGGGAGCCTGACCCGGAGGTCGTAGTACTGACCGGGCATGGCTCTGACCTGTGACGGAAGAGCCCCAGGGGAGGGCCGGTGCACGACTGGTGCACATTCCGGAGCCCTGTGATCGGGTCAGGTTCAGGTGTCGCCGATGCCGAACGCCGATCAGGCCCCGCTCGCCTCTTGGCTCAGCGGTAGCGCGGGAGATCGCCGGTGGCGAGGAGCCAGCGGCCGACTGAGACGGGCTGGCCGTAGTCGTAGGTGCGGGTCTTGCCGTAGCCCGTGCCGTCCGGCTCGGACATCACCTGTGCCGTGCCGCGGCCGGGATCAACGATGAGGTAGAGCGGGATGCCCATCGCCGAGTAGTCCGCGATCTTGTCGCGGTAGTCGTTCTCCGGATTGGACCTGGAGACGACCTCGACGACCAGCTCGACATCGCGGGGGTTGACGGCGTCTTGAGGTTGAGAGTCGATCAAGTCCATGGGAAGGACCATGAGGTCGGGCACTCGCATCCGGCCCAGTTCGGCGTCCTGCATGTCGGTGTCCGTGAACACGAGCGCGTCCGGGGCCTGTTGCTCCAGCTGTCGGCGCAGGTAGATGGCCGTCAGGCCATGCGGAGTAGTCGGCGACACCATCATGACCAAGCCCTGCGGGCCGATCTCCACTCGGGGCTTCATGGGCAGCTGGGACAGCTCGTCCGCGATCTCGCGCAGGCGGGCGAAGGTGGCGGCATCGATGCTCATGGTCCCAAGCTACGCCACTGCGTGGCTCCGCCAGAGCTGCGCGCACTCACCGAACAGCCAGCTCGGGCGGCCCCGGCGTGTGGCGGGTCGTGTGCTTGCGGCTTCCGTGATCCCGGCCTGCGATCAGCGGGCACCACCAGGCCCATTCTCAGGGGAACGGTCAGCCTTGAAACGAATCCGCGGCTTCGTCACCCGCCATAGGGCCCGCTGTGCCAGTGCGGACATCGCACGGGGTTAGGGCGCCAAGCTGAGGGGGCGAGTCCGCCCCGAGCTGCTGCTCACCGGCTCCGGCAAGCTCGACCGTCGGGCCGTCCACGCCACCGCCACGCTGCGCCCGGCAGTGGCCCGCGGGGCCGACCGGACCTGATCCGCGCTCAGATGCAGACCGTGACTTGGACCGCAGTGACGGGGGTGCCGCCGTCGGAGTGACCCCGGGCCAGGTGCTCGTTGCCGTGACCGGGCGGGCGAGCACCTGGTCCAGGACGTCGGCGAGGAGCCGCGCCGGATCCGGGACCGGCGCCGTGACCCGCATCGCGACGATCGCGTCCGGTCGCACGAGCAGGGCTCCGTCGTCGGACAGCCACGGTGCACAGACCCGGTGTGCCGGTAGGCCGACGTGCGCCGCGGCAGCGTGCCACGGGTCGCCCGCGGCGCCCACCAGCAGGGTCCACCGGGATGCGACCAGGTCGAGCGTGGAGACCCCGTCGACCCACGCGTGGGGCACCCGTGAACCCGGCGACCCGTCCAGCGCCACCGCCAGGTCGACCGTGGACAGGAGTTCCGGCTGTGGGTCGACGACGGCGGCCGAGTCGTACCGCTGGCCGAGGTGCACGACCGGCGCCGCCCACACCCCCGCCGCAGCCCTGGCGGCGTCGGCCTCGGGTCCACGCCCCCAGTGCAGCGCCGGGTCGGCGAGTCTGCGCATCGCCTGGTCCAGCGTCGCCGCGGCGACCGGCTCGCGCTCCTGCGCGTAGGTGTCGAGCATTCCGGCGCCCGCCTCGCCGTGGTGGACGGCGGCCAGTTTCCACGCGAGGTTGTGGGCGTCGGCGACGCCGGTGTTGAGGCCGAACGCACCCAGGGGTGCCACGGTGTGGGCGGCGTCGCCGACCAGGAACACGCGGCCGACGGCGAAGCGGTCGGCCAGGGCGCTCCGGGGCCGCCACGGCAGCACGCTGCGCACCTCGACGTCGAGGTCGGGATCGCCGACCGCCGCGCGGACGACCGCGACGCAGCGTTCGTCCGTGAAGTCCTCGGGGTGCTCGCCCCCGTCCACGTCGCAGGTGACGTGGAAGACCCAGGTGGTCGCTCCGTCCACGGTCACCAGCAGGCCGGGTGCCTCCGGCGCGGTGATCGTGCAGGTGCCGAAGGACATCCCCCGCAGGTGGGGTCGGAGGTCGGCGCGGAACAGGATGTTGATCTTCGACTTGCCCAGGTCGCCCGCCCCGGAGGTGCCCACGCCGAGCGCGGTCCGCACGGGGCTGTGCGTGCCGTCCGCGGCCACCACGCGCGCGGAGCGCAGCGAGTAGCGACCATCGGGCCCCTCCAGTTCGACGTCGACCCCGTCGGCGTCCTGCGCGATGCCGATCAGGCGGGTCGACCAGCGCACATCCGCTCCGCGGCGCGCCAGGTCGGCCGCCACCACGGCGTCAAGGCGGTCCTGTGCGCAGACGCCACGCAGCCTGAACGGCGTCGTGTCCAGCTCGGTGGCGGACGGGATCGGCATGGGCACGGTCACGACGTCGCCCGCGCCCATCTCGACGACGGTCCGCGCCACCGCCTTGGCCGTGGCACCCCGTAGGTCGACAGCGACAGCGTCGACGGCGGTGTCCAGCCCGAGTTCACGCAGGATCTCGACCGTCCGGGGCCCGATGCCGGTGGCGCGCGGGTGGACGGACGGCCCCGAGCGGCGTTCGACGAGCACCGCGGGGACGCCGTGGTGGGCGAGCAACGCCGCAGTGAGCAGCCCGACGCTGCCGCCCCCGACCACGAGGACCGGTACTTCCAGATACGCCGTTTCCGTCATGGCTACACCGTAGCCAGAAGCTAGAATGCCGGTCAACGAGGAAGGGAAGCACCCGATGACCGAACCCGCTCCCTGGTCGGTGTGGACCAGGCCTCGCCCCGAACCGGCCCGACGCGCCCCGGGAGTGGACCAGTACGTGGCCGCCGCGCTGGCCGTTGCCGACGCGGAGGGCCTGGCCGCGGTCTCGATGCGCCGGGTCGCGAGCGACCTCGGCTCCGGGACGGCCACCCTCTACCGCTACATCACCAACCGCGACGAGTTGGTGGACCTGATGGTCGACGCGGCCCAGGGCGAGGACCCGCTCCCCGAGCCCACCCCGGACTGGCGCACCGACCTGGCCGCGGTCGCGCACACCCAGCGCGCGACCCTGCTGCGCCACCCGTGGCTGGCGGCCGAACTGGCGGGCAGGCCCTCGCTCGGCCCCAACACGTTGCGGCGGGCCGAATCCGCCCTGCGCGCCGCCGTCGCGCTCACGCCCGACATCACGCTGGCGTCGCAGGCGCTCAGCGCCGTGCACGCGTACGTGCTGGGCTCGGTGGCCACCCAGCAGGCCGCTCGGCGCGCCGAGCAACGCACCGGCCTGAGTGAGGAGCAGTGGCAGCGCAGCCTCGGGCCCTACATCAGCGCCGTCCTCGCGGCGGGCGAGCACCCGATGCTCGCCCGCCGCGTCCACGAGGCCGAAGAACCCGACCCCGACGCGGAGTTCGCGTTCGGCCTGGAGTGCGTACTCGACGGCCTCGCGGCCCGAGTGGGCCGCTGACCAGTTTCGAGAGCACCCGGACCCGATTATGGGGATCTGAGGCGATCCGAACGTGTCTGGGCTCCTGGTTCTTCCCACGGCTCGACGGCGCCCCCAGAAATCGAAGGCCGCTACCCCAGGGGGGATGGCGGCCTTCGATTTCGACGCATTTTGCCAAATCAACGCGTTGCTGTCGGGAATCTGCCTTCGGCGAGGCCAATGCGCGCCAGCATGACTACCCAGTGTGACCGATGGCTGGTGCGCGCCGCAGGGGGGCGGCCCGCCGGGAAGCGGGGTGCGGCAGACCGGCCGCGAGTTCGATCCGCGTGCACACCCGGTGCACATCGCGGCGGCGTCGCGAGTCTGACGCGTGCAACCCGAATCCGTTTTCGCAGGTCAGCGACTTGCTGACCTGCGAAAACGCGGAGGTGTTGATTTGCGTTTCCGCAGGTCAGAGTCCGCTTTACAGGTCGTAGTACAGCTCGAACTCGTGCGGGTGCGGACGCAGCGCGATCGGGGCGATCTCGTTGGTGCGCTTGAAGTCGATCCAGGTCTCGATCAGGTCGGGGGTGAAGACGTTGCCCGCGAGCAGGTACTCGTGGTCGTTCTCCAGGGCTTCGAGGACGGCGGCGAGCGAGGCGGGGACCTGGGGGACCGAGGCGTGCTCCTCGGGGGCGAGCTCGTAGAGGTCCTTGTCGACCGGCTCCAGCGGCTCGATCTTGTTCTTGATGCCGTCCAGGCCGGCCATCAGCATGGCGGAGAAGGCGAGGTAGGGGTTGGAGGAGGGGTCGGGAGCGCGGAACTCGATGCGCTTGGCCTTGGCGTTGGAGCCGGTGATCGGGATGCGGATCGCGGCCGAGCGGTTGCGCTGCGAGTACACCAGGTTGACCGGTGCCTCGAAGCCGGGCACCAGGCGGTGGTAGGAGTTCACCGTGGGGTTGGTGAAGGCCAGCAGCGAGGGCGCGTGCTTCAGTAGACCGCCGATGTAGTAGCGGGCGGTGTCGGAGAGGCCGGCGTAGCCCTGCTCGTCGTAGAAGAGCGGGGAGTTGTCCAGCCAGAGCGATTGGTGGACGTGCATGCCGGAGCCGTTGTCCCCGAAGATCGGCTTGGGCATGAAGGTGGCGGTCTTGCCGTTCCGCCACGCGACGTTCTTGACGATGTACTTGAACAGCATCAGGTCGTCGGCGGCGTGCAGCAGGGTGTTGAACTTGTAGTTGATCTCGGCTTGGCCGGCGGTGCCCACCTCGTGGTGCTGGCGCTCCACCTGGATACCGGACGCGGCCAGCTCCAGCGAGATCTCCGCGCGCAGGTCGGCGAAGTGGTCGACCGGCGGGATGGGGAAGTAACCGCCCTTGTAGCGGACCTTGTAACCGCGGACGTCGCCCTCGACCGAGCCGGTGTTCCAGGCGCCCGCCTCGGAGTCGATGTGGTAGAACGACTCGTTCGCGCTGGTCTCGAACCGCACCGAGTCGAAGACGTAGAACTCCGCCTCCGGCCCGAAGAAGGCGGTGTCCGCGATGCCGGAGGAGGCGAGGTACGCCTCTGCCTTCTTGGCGACGTTGCGCGGGTCGCGGCTGTAGGCCTCACCCGTGATCGGGTCCTGGATGAAGAAGTTGATGTTGAGGTGCTTGTCGGTGCGGAACGGGTCCAGACGGGCCGTGCTGAGGTCCGGCGCCAGCGCCATGTCCGACTCGTGGATGGCCTGGAAGCCGCGGATCGACGAGCCGTCGAACATCAGCGTCTCGTCCGGGTCGAAGGTGGAGGCGGGGACCGAGAAGTGCTGCATGACACCCGGCAGGTCGCAGAACCGGACGTCGATGAACTTGATGTCGTTGTCCGTGATGTACTGCTTCACTTCGGCGGCGTTGTTGAACATCCATCCTCCTCAGCGTGCGATTTGGTGGCTCACCATAGGGAGGGGTCGTTTCCGACTGGTGACCCCACCGTTTCCTGAATGTTAACCACCCGCGCGTCGCGGGCGGCAAAGTCGTACGGTTCCGGGCAAAACGCTTCTCCGCTCCAGGCCGTGTGCGGCGAGTGGTCTGGACCACTCAGTCGGATCGGCGGTATGCGATTCACCCACACGGGTTGCCAGCGGGGGAGGGGGCCGAAGATCGGCCGTACTGCCCGGATAGTGTGGATTCGTGGACACCAGAGAAGCGTTGGGATCGTGGATCGACGGCCCGAAGGCCGCCGCTGAGAAGATGGGCGCCGACTTCGGGTACCGCGGTGAGCGGCTCGGCCGGCCCAAGGAGGGCCCCGGATCGATCGCGGGCCCGGGCCGCCGGATCGGCGCGCTGTTCGTCGACGGCTGGCTCTGCAGCCTGGTCGCCTAC
Source organism: Kitasatospora sp. NPDC001175 (assembly GCF_053598215.1). Lineage (NCBI taxonomy): Bacteria > Bacillati > Actinomycetota > Actinomycetes > Kitasatosporales > Streptomycetaceae > Kitasatospora > Kitasatospora sp. NPDC001175. The sequence continues at coordinate 76,309 of NZ_JBSFJU010000024.1, forward strand.
GGGCTGATCGCCCGCGGTGACCAGACGGTCGCCAATCTGTGGACCACCCCGCTGTTCTACCTCGTCAGCGTGCTGCTGCTGGCCACCGCGGGGACGACGGTCGGCAAGCGGCTGTTCGGCCTGCGGGTTGTCCGGCTCGACGGCAGCCGCGCGACCGTCCCCCAGGTCCTGCTGCGCACCCTGCTGCTCTGCCTGGTGGTGCCGGCGGTGGTCTGGGACCGCGACACCCGGGGACTGCACGACAAGGCGGTCGGCACGGTCGAGGTCCGGATCTGACCTTCCGGGGACGCCGTCTTTCGAGGCCGCCCCTCGAGGAGGCCGCCCTTCGGCGAAACCCCCTCGGGAAGTCGAACGGCCCCGCCGCGAGGAGTTCGCGGCGGGGCCGTGGTGTGTCCGGGGGAGCGGTGGTCAGCGGACCTGGCCGCCCTTGGGCATCCGGGCGCCCTTCGGCATCGGGCCCTTGGGGATCGGCGCCTTGGAGAGCAGGTCGCCCAGCGCGCGCAGGCGGTCGTTGGTCTCGGTGACCTGCGCCGGGGTGATCGCGTTCGGCATCCGCATCAGGTGGATCTGCAGCTTCTTGAGCGGGATCTCGCCGTCGCCGTCGCCGACCATGATGTCGTGCACCGGGATGTCGCCGACGACCTTGGCCATCTTCCGCTTCTCGGCGGCCAGCAGCGGGCGGACCCGGTTCGGGTTGCCCTCACCGATCAGCGCGATACCGGGCCGGCCCACCGCGCGGTAGACCGCGTCCTGGTTGCGGGTGACGGCGACCGGGGTCGGGTTGGTGCTCCAGCCCCGCCGGATGTTGTTCAGCACGGCCGCCACCGCGCCCGGCTGGCCCTCCATCTGCCCGAACGCCGCCCGCTCGGCGCGCCGACCGAAGACGATCGCCATCGCCAGGAAGGCCACGATGAAGCCGAGGATGCCCAGGTAGATGGGGTGGTCGATCGCAAAGCCGATGGCGAGGAACACGCCGAAGGTGATCAGGCCGACGCCTGCGATGATCAGGCCGATCTTGGTGTCGACCTTCTTGGTCATTTGGTACGCCAGGCGGATCTGCTTGAGTCGCCCAGGGTTCCCGGATGTTTCCGTCGCCATAACGCTCATGGTACGTGGCGGGGCCCGGGGATATCCAAGGGGCGCCCCCCACCCGCATCAGCGCATTCCGGCACGACCCGGGTATTCCGCAGCGCATGCGGGCATTCGGCGGCACACGACGGCATCCGCAGGCATTCAGCGGCGTCCGGGCCGACCGGCCCCACCCGCTCAGGCCCCTCGGCGGCGCTCCTCGGTGGAGTCGCTCAGCAGCGCCGCACCGCTCTCCCGGTCCGCCGCGTTCCGGCGGTTCTCACAGACGGCCGTCCAGGCGTTCAACCGGGCCTGCTGCCGTCCGCCCGCGAGCAGCACGCTCTCGGCGAGGCGCAGCGCGCCGCCGACCGAACGGACCTCGCGGACCCGGGCGAGCTTTCCGATGCGTACCTGCATGCCGAGCACTTCCCTCGTCGAGATACGGATTGGGCGGTACGGAGCTGGGCGGTCCCATCCTGACCCGCCGGTGTTACCGTCCGGTGAGCTGACTGTCACTGTCAGATGAAAGCAGAGTGCGGCCGCGGTGGCGTCGCGGACGCCGCGGCGGGGTGAGCGTGTCGCCCACCCCGCCGCAGTGTCCGGCGTGATCGGCGCGGGTCAGACGGCCGCCTGCTCGCGGCGCTCCAGCGCCTGGCGGTACAGCCGGCCGGCCCGGTACGAGGAGCGCACCAGCGGGCCCGACATGACACCGGCGAAGCCGAGCTCCTCGGCCTCCTCCTGCAGCTCCACGAACTCCTGCGGCTTCACCCAGCGCTCCACGGGGTGGTGGCGCAGCGACGGGCGCAGGTACTGGGTGATGGTGATCAGCTCGCAGCCGGCGTTCACCAGGTCCTCCAGCGCCTGGCTGACCTCCTCGCGGGTCTCGCCCATGCCCAGGATCAGGTTGGACTTGGTCACCAGACCGGCCGCACGGGCCTGGGTGATGACGTCCAGCGAGCGCTCGTAGCGGAAGGCGGGGCGGATCCGCTTGAAGATCCGCGGCACCGTCTCGACGTTGTGCGCCAGCACCTCGGGACGGGACGAGAAGACCTCGGCCAGCTGCTCGGGCACCGCGTTGAAGTCCGGGACCAGCAGCTCGACGCCGGTCCGGCCGCCCGCTCGGTCGGCCGTCATCGCGTGCACCTGGCGCACCGTCTCGGCGTACAGCCAGGCGCCGCCGTCCTCCAGGTCGTCACGGGCGACGCCGGTGATGGTGGCGTAGTTGAGGTCCATGGTCAGGATGGACTCGGCTACCCGGCGCGGTTCGTCCCGGTCGAACTCGGCGGGCTTGCCGGTGTCGATCTGGCAGAAGTCGCAGCGGCGGGTGCACTGGTCACCGCCGATGAGGAAGGTGGCCTCGCGGTCCTCCCAGCACTCGAAGATGTTCGGGCAGCCGGCCTCCTGGCAGACCGTGTGCAGACCCTCCTTCTTCACCAGCGAATGGAGGGCGTTGTACTCCGGGCCCATCTTCGCCCGGGTCTTGATCCACTCAGGCTTCCGCTCGATCGGGGTCTCGCTGTTGCGGACCTCCAGGCGAAGGAGCTTCCTGCCGTCGGGTGCGACAGCGGACACGTGCGACTCCTAGAACTAGACGGGGTACCACCAGGGTACGCCTGTGCTTGTGGGGCTTGTGTCGGGCCGGTGCCCCGCATTCGCAGGGCAACAGCACACGGGCCTGGCCCATTCCCAGTGTGGAGGCCGGGAACGGGCCAGGAGGAACGGCGGGGAAGGGCCGGAATCAGCGGACGAGCGCGGGCTCCGGCAGTTCCGCGAAGACCGCCCGCAGATGCTCCTCGACCACCGGCAGCGCGTCGCCGACCCCGAAGTCCCGACCCAGCTCCGAGGCGATCGAGGCCACTCCGGCGTCCCGGATCCCGCACGGCACGATCCGGTCGAACCAGGTCATGTCAGGGTTGCAGTTGAGCGCGAAGCCGTGCATCGTCACACCGCGCGCGACCCGCACCCCGATCGCCGCCAGCTTGCGGTCGTCGCCGCGCTGACCGGCGTTGGAGGGCGCGTACTCGGGCCCGGCCAGCCGGGGGTCGATACCCAGCGGCAGACCCATCCGCAGCGTCAGCTTGCCGATCTCCACCACCTTCGCGGGGTCCACCACCGCGTCCGCGATCGCCTCGCCCAGCACCCACACCCCGCTGCGGCCCTCGACCCGGGTGCTCTCGACACCGAAGTCGGCGCACGAGCGGATCAGCGCCTCCTCCAGCCGGCGCACGTACGCGACCACGTCGATCGGATCCGGCAGCTTGACGATGGGGTAGCCGATCAGCTGGCCCGGACCGTGCCAGGTGATCTCGCCCCCGCGGTTGACCTCGACCACCGGGGTACCGTCCAGCGGGCGGTCCGCCGGGTCGGTGCGCTTGCCTGCGGTGTACACCGGTTGATGCTCGAGCAGCAGCACGGTGTCCGGGATCTCGTCCGCCACCCGCAGCGCATGCAGGCGCTGCTGCTCGGCCCACGCTTCCTCGTACGGCACCAAGCCCTCGCCGGTGCCCATCCGCACGAACCGCACGTTCTCGCTCACCGCTGCTCCTTGCCAGGCGTTCGAGACCAACTCGGCAAGCGTACGCCTGACCGGGTGAAGCCCGGCTGCTCGGGGCGGACGGACCACTCTCCAGGGGCGGCGGGCCTTTGCTCAGCTCTCCGCGAGGAGCCGCAGGCGCAGTGCGAGCTGGAGCTCCAGCGCGCGTTCGGGCTGGTCCCAGTCGCGCCCGAGCAGCGCCCCGATCCGGTCCAGCCGCTGCACCACGGTGTTCACATGGACGTGCAGGTCGTCCTTGGCCCTGGTCAGGCTGCCGCCGCAGGCGAAGTAGGCGCGCAGGGTGCGGACCAGCTCGGTGCCGCGCCGGGCGTCGTACTCCAGCAGCGGCCCGAGCGTGCTCGCCACGAAACCCTCCACCCGGTGGCCGTCACCGAGCAGGACTCCGAGGAACCCCAGTTCGGCGGCGGCGGCGCCGTGGCCGGCCCGTCCGAGCACCCGCAGCGCGCGTACGCACCGCACCCCTTCCGAGTAGGAGGCGGCCAGCGCGACTGGACCGGTCGCGACCCGTCCGGCGCCGACCGTGACCGGGGAGCCCAGCAGCCCGGCCAGCCGTTCGGCGGCCTGGGCCGCCCGCTGCCCGGGAGAGTGCGATCCGTCGTCGGGGAGCAGCAGGGCCACCGCCTCGCCGTGCTCGGCGCTGATGCCCCTGGTCCCGAACAGGTGGCGGACGGCGGCCCGGGCCAGCCGGCTCCGGTCCTCGGGTGCGGCTTCGGCGACCAGTACCAGGTGCGGCCGGCCGAGGTCGACGCCAAGACGGCGGCCGCGAGCGGTGAGCCGGGCGGGGTCGCGGTCCGGAGCGGTGAGCAGATCGGTGAGGAGTTCGCCGCGGACCCGGTTCTCGGTCTCGGCGACCGAGCGGCGCAGCAGCAGGAGCAGCGCGGTGACCACGGCGGCGCGCTCGAACAGGCGGCGGTCCGCGTGGTCCAGGTCCGGCCGGCCCTGCAGCAGCAGGCTGCCGAGCGGCTCCTGTCCGGCCAGCACCGCGCAGACCCAGCTCTCCCCGTGCCGGACGGCGCGCCCGTCGGTGCGGGAGGCGGCGAGCGCCCGGGCCAGTCCCCTGCCGTCCCGGCCGCGGCCGGCCAGCCGGCCGCCCTCGGCGTCCCGTACGGTGACCTCGCCGCCGAGCAGGGCGGCGACCTCGGCGGCCACGTCGGGTACCTCGGCGCCGCGCAGCACCAGGTCGGTGAGCCGGTCGTGGGCCTGTTCGGCGCGCTGGACGGCGGCGGAGTGCGCCCGGATGACGGCGTTGGCGGCGTTCAGCTCGGCCAGCGCGGCCCGGGTGTCGGACAGCGACTTCGCGCTGTCCAGGGCGATGGCGGCGTGCGCGGCGAGCGAGCACAGCAGTGCGACCTCGTCGGGGGAGAAGGAGCGCGGGGTGCGGTCGGCGGCGAACAGCACCCCGATCACCCGGCCGCCGAGCAGCAGCGGCACCCCGATGATCGCCACCAGTCCCTCGTCAAGGACCCCGGCGTCGATCCGGTCGGTGTGGCGGAAGCGCTCGTCGGTGCGGTAGTCGTCGGTCGCGTAGGGGCGGGCGGTCTGCGCGACCAGTCCGCCCAGACCGTCCCCGAGGCTCAGACGCAGGGTCTGGAAGAGCTCCGAGACCGAACCGTCCGTGACCCGCATGTACGTGTCCCCGGCCACGGGGTCGGGGAGGGTGAGGTACGCGGTGTCGGTGCCGAGCAGCATCCTGGCCCGGCGGACGATCGCCTGCAGGACGGTGTCCAGGTCCCGCGAGGCGGAGAGGTCGCCGGCGGTGTCGAAGAGCGCGGTCAGCTCCGCCTCCCGGCGCCGGTGCTGACGAAGGGTCCGGTGCACGCTCACGGCCTGCCAGGCGGCCTCGTCGATCTCGGCCAGCACGGCGGCTGCGGCGCCCTGCCGCCGGGCCTCGGCCGGGACCTCGGCGAGCTCCTCCGCGGCGGCGCCGGACGCGAGCAGGGCGAGCAGCCTGCGCAGCGCCGGGGCGGAACTGGTGTGAGGGTCGTCCATGGTGCGCGCCATCGTGCCAGGTCCGGCCCGGACGGGGAACGCCCAGGGCTTTCCCGGCCTCGTGCCGGGGAGCACGAGAGCGCGCCCGGCCGACCGCGCGCCGCCGTCCGGCCGTTCGGGGCCCGCCCGGGCCGCTCTGCCAGGCCGGTCCGAATCGGCCTGCTGCCGGCCGAATCGGCGCGTGGCCGGTTCGCTTGTCGGCGTGCGGTCATCGGTGCGCAGTCGTCAGTGAGCGGTCCAGCCGCCGTCCACGGGCAGGCTCGCGCCGGTGATGTACGCGCTGTCGGGGGAGCACAGCCACAGGGCGATCCGGGCCACCTCCGCCGGCTCGATCAGGCGCTTGACGGCGGTGCGGGCGAGCATGATCCGCTCCACCACCTCCTCCTCCCGGATGCCGTGCACCCGGGCCTGGTCGGCGATCTGCCGCTGCACCAGGGGAGTTCGCACGTACGCGGGACTGATGCAGTTGCTGGTCACGCCGTACGGAGCTCCCTCCAGGGCGACCGTCTTGCTCAGCCCCTCCAGGCCGTGCTTGGCGGTCACGTACGCGGACTTGAAGGCGCTGGCCCGCAGACCGTGCACGGAGGAGATGTTGACGACCCGGCCCCACCCGCGCGCGTACATCCGCGGCAGGGTGCGGCGCAGGATCCGGAACGGTGCCTCCACCATGATCCGCTGGATCAGGGCGAACCGCTCCGGTGGGAACTCGTGTACGGGCGCGACGTGCTGCAGGCCGGCGTTGTTGACCACGATGTCCGCGTCGTCCGGCAGCGCGTCCACGGCCGAGGGGTCGGCGAGGTCGGTGACGAAGGCCGATCCGCCCGTCCGGTAGGCGAGTTCCTGGGCCGCGGCGGCCGCCACGTCGACGACGTAGACCCGGGCGCCGGCTGCGGCGAAGGCCTCCGCGCAGGCCCGGCCGATGCCCGAGGCGGCGCCGGTGACCAGTGCCGTACGGCCGTCGAGCGGGCGGGGGGAAGTGGTGTCCATGGCCGAGAACGGTAGGAACGCACGGCCGCCCACTCCTATGTGACGGACCCCCACAACACTCCGCATACGAGTGGTGCCGACCGCTATGGAACGGAAACGGGCAGAGTCACACATGCACCCAAACACGTTCAGCCCCACCTTCCTCACAATGGGCGCCACTGAGTCACCCGTTCGGAGGATTGGCCGCCCAGATCCGCCCATAGCGGCAAAATGCCCGCTACATTCACGCCGACTCCCGACAGGGGGCGCCGCCCCGGGTACCGGGGTACTGGTGCGGCGCTAGAGAGGTGTTGAGACCGACATGCCCCAAACGCCCGCAACCGACCGCCCGACGAACACGTACGGACAGCTCGACCCGCACCACGCGCCGGCCGGGACACCCCCGCACGCCGACGACCACGGTCAGACCGATGCCCTGCGGTCCGCCGGGGCCGCCCAGGCGGCGGACCCGCAGCCGACGGACACCCAGGCCGTACACGTCCAGCCCGTGCACGGCGCCGCCCACGGTGCCGACCGGACCCAGAACCCGCGGCTCGCCGCCCTGATCGAGGAGGCCGGGTTCTCGCACGCCGGTCTCGCCCGCCGGGTCGACCAGCTGGGCCTGGAGCACGGCCTGGACCTGCGCTACGACAAGACCTCCGTGACCCGCTGGCTGCGCGGCCAGCAGCCCCGCGGCGCCACCCCCGCGCTGATCGCCGAGGTCTTCACCCGGCGTCTCGGCCGCCGCTTCTCCGCCCAGGACATCGGCCTGGACGCCTGCGCCCCCGTCTACGCCGGACTCGAGTTCGCCGAGACCCCGCAGGAGGCCGTGGACATCGTCGCCAGCATGTGGCGCAAGGACAACGGCCCGCAGTCCGAGCTGCGCCGGATCGCCTTCACTCCGGCCGGCCTGGTCGTCCCCAGCCGGGACTGGCTGATCGGCCGCACCGACGAGCGGGTCGCCCGCGACGGCTCCGCACCAGGCACGGACAACCGCCCGGCGGTCCCCGGCGCCCGGCCCGGCACCCCGGCCGCCCCGGCCCAGGCGGCCATCCCGGCCCAGCTGCTGGTCCAGGCGCCGATGGTCCGGGTGCCGTCCCAGAGCCGCGGCCCCGGCGGTCCGGCCCGGGCCGCCGGCACCGAGCCGGGCGAGCCCGCCGTACGCGAGCAGCGCCCGCCGCTGCGGGTCGGCCGGGGCGACATCGCTGCCATCCGCGCCGTCGGCGACCTCTTCCGCGCCCTGGACCAGGCGTACGGCGGCGGTCACGCCCGGCAGGCGCTGGTCCGGTACCTGGAGAGCGAGGCCGAACCGATGCTGCGCGGCCGGTACGGCGAGCAGATCGGTCGGGCCCTGTTCGGCGCGGTCGCCGACCTCACCAGACTGGCCGGCTGGACGTCCTTCGACATCGCCGCGCACGGCCTCGCCCAGCGGTACTTCGTCCAGGCGCTGCGCCTATCCCAGGCGGCGGGGGACCGGTCGCTCGGCGGCCACGTCCTCACCACCATGAGCCAGCAGGCCGTCCACCTGGGCCACGGCCGGGAGGCCATCCAGCTCGCCAGAGTGGCCCAGCAGGGCGCCGGCAGCGCCGCACCGCCGACCGTGCAGGCCCTGATGCACGCCGCCGAGGCGCGCGGCCACGCCCTGGTCGGCGACGTACGCTCGTGCACCACCGCCATGGTCCGCTGCGAACGGGCCCTGGGCACCGCCCGGACCGGCGACGACCTGCCCACCTGGGCCCGCCACTTCGACGAGGCCCAGCTGGCCGACGAGTTCGCCCACTGCTACCGGGACCTCCAGCAGTGGCGCCCGGCCGCCCAGCACGCCGAGAAGTCCCTGCGGCTGCGGGCCCCCGCCTTCGCCCGCAGCCGGATCTTCTGCCGGATGGTGCTCGCCACCGCCCGCCTCGGCATGGGCGACGTGGACGATGCCTGCGGCATCGCCGCCGACTCCCTGCGCGCGGCGGGGGAGATGCGCTCGGCCCGCACCGTCGAGTACCTCCGCGACTTCCACCGCCGCCTGGCCCCCTACCGGGGCAGTCAGGCCGCCCGCTCCTTCGAGGAGGCCGCCCGCCAGACCGGGGTCATCTGAGCGCGGGCCCCGGTGTCGGGCCAGATCGGCGCGGGACCCGCGGTGGGCATGGCAGGCCGGTGCCGCGGCTGGTCCCGCGACGCCGGCCTGCCGTGCCCGGGCCGCCCGGAGCGAGCCGGCTACGCCGCCTCCGCCGCCCGCGCGGTCACCGGTACCCGGAGATCACGCAGCACGGCCTGCGCCGCCCGCCGTCCGGAGACCAGCGCGCCCTGCACGGTGCTGGTGTCCCGGTGGTCGCCGCAGGCGTACAGCCCGGCCAGCAGGCGCACCGGGCGCCGGAAGTTGTGCGGCGGCGGCATCGCCGGCACGGCGTCCGGGATGTGGCGCACGCTCAGGAACTCCCAGCCCGAGGTGGACGTGCCGTACAGCTCGGCCAGCCGGCGCCGGACCAGCGGCTCGTACCCGGCGGGACCGCCCGGCTCGAAGCTGCGGCGTCCGAGCACGGTGGTGGCGATCAGCGCCTGTCCGGGCGGTGCGTACGAGGGGTCCACCTCGCTCAGCACCAGCGAGTGGGAGAGCACGGCCTGGCCGCCGGGCCGGTCGGCGTCGAGGAGCAGGACGGCCTCGCCCAGCGGTGAGCGGTCCGCGGCGTGGTAGTAGGTGGTCACCGGGTGGTGGTCCGGCACCCGCAGGCCGGGGAGCAGCGTGGCCGCCGACTGGGCGTCGGTGGCCAGCAGCACCGCGCGGGCGGCGATACGTCCGTGCCCGGCGGTGTCGACGCCGTCGGCGGCGATCGCGGTGACCCGGACGCCGAGCCGGATCGTCCCGGCGGGAAGTCGTTCGGCCAGCTGTGCCGGGACCGCGCCGATGCCGGCGGCGGGCAGGCAGAGCCGTCCGCGCGCGTAGGAGCGCAGCACCACGTCGGCGACCCGGCTGCTGGTGCCGAGCGTGGGGTCGCTGAGCAGGGCGCCGAGCAGCGGGCGCAGGAAGCCGTCCACGGTGCGGGGGGCCAGGCCCCGCTCGGCCAGCGCACGGGCGATGGTGGTCTCCGGCCGGGTCAGCAGCCGCTGGACGGGGGTGGCGGCGAGCCGGGTGAGGGAGGCGCCGAGCCTGGCCTTGTCCAGCGGGCTGCCCAGTGGGCCGCGGGTGGCGGCCTGCCGGGCGGCGGTCTGCTGCGGATCACCCACGCGGTAGCGGCGGATCCCGCTGTGCACCAGGACACCGGGGGCGAGCGGACGCAGCTCCAGCCGGTCCAGGTCGAGCCTGCGGCGTGGCTCGGGGAAGTCGGTGTTCAGCAGGTGACCGCCGTTGTCCAAGCGGAAGCCGTCGAGTTCGCGGCCGGCCGTCCGGCCGCCGATCCGCTCGGTCGCCTCCAGTACCTGGACGGTCACGCCTCGGCTGGTGAGCGCCTGAGCGGCGGCCAGGCCCGCGAGCCCGGCGCCCACCACAACGACGTCCGGGTCGGACTGCCGGCGGGTGCGGCGGGTGAAGTCATGTGCGGGCACGAGTGTGCTCCTCCCTGATCCCTGGGGAACCGGCCGACGCGGACAACAGGCTGCCGGGGCACGGTCCGACGATGTGATGCCCCGTCAGTGCGGCGATCAGGCAGAGAAGTTCGTTCGAATCGGGGGCCTCCGCGGGCATCGGCGGCATGGTGCGGGGTGCGGTCACGGACTGTGCGCCGGAACGGCGCATTCCCCGGCTCGGCGGGCGCGTACGGTCACCAGGGGCGTACGGCGCGCCGCCCGGATGCCACCGTGCGCCCCCTCCATCCGCCCCACCCGCCCTGGTCCGTACGCACCCTGGACGTTCCCCGGACATCCCGGTGCGGTACGGCCGGTGTGCGGCACCCCAGGCACCCTGGGGTGCCGCACGTCAGGTCCGCCGCACCGTTGGCACCCGCCTACGGCAAGGTGCAATACCGGGGCGCGAGGAGTCTTGCGCGCAATGGTGCACCGCCGTTGCGGGCTGGTCGCGCCGGTCCCCGTGCCCCCGGGAGACATTGGGCGGATCAGGTGCCTGGAAGGCCCTCCCGCCCAGTGGGTCGCCCGTGCCGGTCCCGCTGCTCCCGCCGCGACGGTGCCGGTCCCGCGGCCCGAGGGACCTGCCCGGCCGGGGATCAGGCGCCCGGCTGCCGCTCCAGCGCCGCCCGTACCGCCGAATCCGCGTCCGGGTGCCGGAACCGGAACCCGGCGTCCAGGAGCCGCCTGGGCAGGACCCGGTGGCTTCCGCAGACCTCCACCGCCATCTCGCCGAGCGCCAGTCGCAGCACCGGCTCCGGCACCGGGAACGGCGTCGGCCGCCGGAGCACGCGACCCATCGCCTCGGTCAGCTCCCGGTTGGTGACCGGCTCGGGGCCGGTGAGGTTGAACGGCCCGCTCAGCTCCGGCCGGTCGATCAGGAACCGCAGTGCCGCGACCTCGTCCGCCAGCGAGATCACCGCCCAGTACTGCTCGCCCGAGCCCAGCCGCCCGCCCAGTCCCAGCCGGAACAGCGGGAACAGCCGTCCGCCCGCGCCGCCCTTCGCCGAGAGCACCAGTCCGGTGCGGGCGTACGCGACCCGGATCCCGGCGTCCTCGGCGGGCCGGGCGGCGGCCTCCCACTCGACGCAGACCCGCGCCAGGAAGTCGTCCCCGGCGGGCGCGTCCTCGTCGATGATCCGGTCGCCGGTCTGGCCGTAGTAGCCGACGGCGGAGGCGTTCACCAGGACCCGGGGCGGCTCCTTGGCCTCGGCGATGGCGGCGGCGATGGTCTCGGTGCCGAGCACCCGGCTGTCCCGGACCTCCTGCCGGTAGGAGTCCGTCCACCGGTGGTCGCCGACCCCGGCGCCGGCCAGGTTCACCACGGCCTCGACCCCGTCGAGGCCGGCCCGGTCGATCTGCATCCGATGCGGGTTCCAGCCGACCCCGACCGTGCCGTCCGGCTGCCTGCCGGCCCTCGTCCGGTGGCGGACCAGCCGCACCACCTCGTGGCCGTCCGCCAGCAGAGAGCGGACGAGCGCCGAACCGATCAGACCCGTTGACCCTGTCACCGCGATACGCATGGGGCCATCGTGCCAGGTCGTAAAACCGTGGTCGGGGAGCCGCCCGCTGAATAGCATGTCGGCCATGCGATCTGACGGTGTGACCATACGAGGAGCACTGACCGAGGACGGCCCGCAGCTCGCCGTGATCGACCACGAGGCCTGGTCCCGGACGAGCGACGTCCTGCCGCAACCCGCCAGGGACGTCGAGTACTTCAACGAGCGGCGCGCACCCGAGCAGTTCCTGGTCGCCGAGTCGCAGGGTCTGGTGGTCGGCTACGTCCGGCAGGTGCCGGTGACGCCGCTGGAGAGCAACCGGCACATCCGCCAGATCCAGGGCTTCGCGGTACTTCCCGAGGCTCGGGGCCGGGGCATCGGCGCCCTGCTGCTCGACGCCGCGATCGAGGCCGCCCGCGCCGACCGGATCCGCCGCCTCACCCTGCGGGTGCTCGGCTGGAACGTGAACGCCCGACGGCTCTACGAGCGGGCCGGGTTCACGGTGGACGGAATCCTGCCGGGGGAGTTCCACCTCGACGGCCACTACGTGGACGACGTGCTGATGGGACTCGACCTGGTGGACCGCACCTGAACCCGGCACGCGCCGGCCGGTCCGCTTCCTGATCCCCGTTGTAGATCCTCTGCGGTCCAGGCGACGTGACGAAAGGTCGGGCGAGGAGTCATAAGCCGTCTGTCGGGGCCGGATGGCGACCGGTACGGTACCGCACGTGAGCGATTCGACTCCTGCGGGCCGGAACCGAGAGCCGGACCCCGGGGCGTTCGGCGGCGCACCGGAAGGCCGGTGGGACGGCGGCGACCGGGCCGAACCGGCTCCGTCGTCCGCGCGGAAGTCGCCGAGGTCCCTCGGCGGGCTGATCGTCAGCCTGGTGGTCGCCGTCTTCGCGACGGCGGCCCTCACCGGACTGGTCTGGATCGTCGCCGATTCGGACGGTCCGGACGACGTTGCCGCGCTGCCCTTCCTCGGCGCCGCCAAGGGCGGCCCGGGCCGGCCGGCCCGGGACGCTCCGCCCACCATCATGGCGCCGGACGGCCCCGCAAGTGACCCGGTGCACGGCTGGACCCTCCCGCTGCCCGCCGGTTGGACCCCGGGCCGGCGCGGCCGTGACGCCGCCGTCCAGCTCTTCACCGCCCCGTACTCCTGCGCCGCCCCGGCGGGCTGCGTGCGCGGCAGCTTCGCCATCGGCACGGCGCCGGTGACCGGCCCTGACGCGGTCGCGGTCGCCCGCTCGGCGATGGCGGACACCGCACCGGTGCTCTTCGGTGAACTCGCCTCGCACCGGCAACTGCCCTCCGGGCCGGTCGCGGTGGCGGGCAGGCGGGGCTTCGCCGAGCGCTGGCACGTGGTGCCGAAGGACGGCGTCCAGGGGTACGTCCTGGTGGTGGCCGTCCCGGCGCACGGCGGCGGCTTCACCGTGCTGACCGGATCGGTGGACGACGACCCCCTGGCGCCGGACCCGGCGGTGCTCGACCGGATCGTCCAGGGCATCAGGACGAGCTCGGGCGGCGTGGGCGCCTGAGGTTCGCCGTCACCCTCAACTTCCGTACTGTTCCCACAGCTTGGGGAACCGCTTCGCCATCAGCGCGGCGTCCTCGAAGTCGAACGGCGTACCCTCGGGCCGGCTCGGCTGCTCGATCCCGAGATCGGGCAGCGGCAGCCCGGTGAGCTGCTCGTGCGCCTCGTCGGCGGCATAGCCGAGGTCCTCGGCCTCGCCGTCCTCCTCCTCGTCGAAGTCCGGTACCAGCTCGGCCAGATCGTCCGGCTGGTGCAGTGCCCCTTCGAAGACCTCCCGGCCCTGGCCGATCAGCCAGCAGCGGAAGTAGTCGAAGGCCTCCTCCGAAGCGCCGCCGAGCAGCAGGTGCGCGGCCGCCCAGAGATCGATCCGGTAGGCGCGCTGGAACCGGGCCTCGAAGAGCCGCGCGAAGTCGAGCACATCGTCCGGCGTCAGCTGCGCGAGCCGCTCGACCAGCACGTCGGCCTGGTCGTCGGGGTCGCCGCCGGCCGCGTCCCGGGTCTCGTCGATGAGCTGCCAGAAGTCCGTCTCGTACATCACCGCTCCAGCATCGCCGCTCGTCAGGGCGAATGCATGCGTTGACGCCCGTGCGGAGTGGCGTGCCTTCGCGGAGGGCACGGGGACCCGGCCCGGAAGGGCTCAGGACCCCGGTGCAGTCGATGGCCGCCCCGGCGGACTCCCCGCCCCAGGGTCACTCGTCACTTCACCAGCAGCAGCGCGGTGATTGCCTCCGTGCGCCCGCTGTCCTTCGGCCCGGTACGCGCCGGGCGCAAGGCGCTGGACCACCGTCCGGTAGCCGGGTAGCAGCTCGTGCAGCGAGGGCAGGCTGCGGGCGAAGGCGGTGAGGTCGACGGCCAGCCGGCCCCGGCCCCGGTGCACACCGTTGACCAGGTGGAGCAGGGCGTCCGGTGAACCCCGGTGCGGAGTGCCGAGGGTGATCAGCCGACGGGCGATCCCATGGCCGCCGCGGCACTCGACGTAGTACCGGGCGACCAGACCGCCCATCGAGTGGAAGGTGAAGACGACCCGGGCCTCCCGCCGGCTGGCGGCCGAGGCCCGCCAACGGTCGAGCGCCCGCTCGACGGCGGCGCCGGGCCGGGCCGAGTTGCGGCGGCAGGAGAGCCGCCAGTCGTACCCGAACGCGAGCAGGTTGGCCGGGGACGCGTCGGACGGGTGACGATCGAGGGTGAACTGGTACGCCAGTCAGTCCAGCAGGCGTGAGTGGCCGTCGACGGCGAGCCCGGTGCCGGGCAGGTCGTGCAGGTCGCGCATCAGGCCGACGGCCCGTACACCGTCGTCGAAGTCGGGATCGGCCGACTACGGCGAGCCTGGGGGCGGTGCCCGCGAAGGCCCGGATGCCGCGCAGCAGGGCGCCGCCGGAGAGGTCCCAGATCGGTCGGCCGTCCGCGTCGACGAGCCGACTGCCCATGATCCCGGGCACACCACGACCAGGTCCTCGACCCGCTCCCGCACCACGCCTCACCCCTGAAGCTCCAGACCGGCCCATGCTGCCGGAGTCGCGCCCACCGCGGGCAACTCCCGTACGCGCAAAGGGCGGTGCCCCGTCCCGTACGCGACGAACGCGACGGGACGGGGCACCGCCCTTGCGGCTACCGGCCGATCAGAGCCTGATCAGAGGCCGAGCTCGACCTCGAACTCGCCGGCCTCGAGGATCTCCTTGACGGCGACCAGGTAGCGGGCGGCGTCGGCGCCGTCCACCAGACGGTGGTCGTAGGAGAGCGACAGGTAGGTCATGTCGCGGATGCCGATGGCGGTGCCGCCCTCGGCCTCGATGACGACCGGGCGCTTGACGGTGGCGCCGATGCCCAGGATGGCGACCTGGTTCGGCGGAACGATGACGGTGTCGAACAGCGCACCGCGCGAGCCGGTGTTGCTGATGGTGAAGGTGGCGCCGGACAGCTCGTCCGGGGTGATCTTGCTGTCGCGCACCTTGCTGGCCAGCTCGGCGGTCTTCTTGGAGATGCCGGCGATGTTGAGGTCGCCCGCACCCTTGATGACCGGGGTCATCAGACCCTTCTCCGAGTCCACAGCGATACCGATGTTCTCGGTGTCGAAGTAGGTGATGGTGCCCTCGGCCTCGTTGATCCGGGCGTTGATCACCGGGTGGCTCTTCAGCGCCTGGGCGGCGGCCTTGACGAAGAACGGCATCGGGGACAGCTTCACGCCCTCGCGGGCGAGGAAGGAGTCCTTGGCCTTGCCGCGCAGCGTCATGATCTTGGTGATGTCCACCTCGACCACGCTGGTCAGCTGGGCCTGCTCGTGCAGGGCCTTCATCATGTTGTCGCCGATGACCTTGCGCATGCGGGTCATCTTCACGGTCTGACCGCGCAGGGGGGACGGCGCGGCGGCAGCGGCCTTCGGCGCGGCGGCGGCCGGAGCCGGAGCGGCGGCGGCCTTGGCGGCCTCGGCGGCGGCCAGGACGTCCTGCTTGCGGATGCGGCCGCCGACACCGGTCCCGGTGACGGCGGAGAGGGCCACACCGTGCTCGGCCGCGAGCTTGCGGACCAGCGGGGTGACGTAGGCGTCGCCGGCTTCGGCGGCAGGTGCCGGGGCGGGAGCGGCCGGGGCGGCAACCGGGGCCGGGGCAGCGACGGGGGCCGGGGCGGCAACCGGGGCCGGGGCCGGAGCAGCCGGAGCAGCCGGAGCAGCAGCCGGAGCGGCAACCGGGGCCGGGGCCGGGGCAGCGACGGGGGCCGGGGCCGGGGCGGCAACCGGGGCCGGGGCGGCAACCGGAGCCGGGGCCGGAGCAGCCGGAGCGGCACCCGCGGCACCGATCAGCGCGAGCTGGGCGCCGACCTCGGCGGTCTCGTCCTCGCCGACCAGGATCTTCACCAGGACACCGGCGACCGGCGACGGGATCTCGGTGTCGACCTTGTCGGTCGAGACCTCCAGCAGCGGCTCGTCCACCTCGACGGTGTCACCCTCGGCCTTCAGCCAGCGGGTGATGGTGCCCTCGGTGACCGACTCGCCCAGGGCGGGGAGCACTACCGGGGTGCCCGCAGCGGCGGCCGGGGCGGCAGCCGGGGCCTCGGCGACCGGGGCCGGAGCAGCGGCGGGAGCCTCGGCGGCCGGGGCCGGAGCAGCCGGAGCAGCCTCCGCGGCCGGGGCGGCAGCGGCGGCCGGGGCGCCGGTGCCGTCGTCGATGACGGCCAGCTCGGCGCCGACCTCGACCGTCTCGTCCTCGGCGACCTTGATCGAGGTCAGGATGCCGGAGGCCGGAGCGGGGATCTCGGTGTCGACCTTGTCGGTCGACACCTCCAGCAGCGGCTCGTCGGCCTCCACGCGCTCACCCTCGGCCTTCAGCCAGCGGGTGACAGTACCCTCGGAAACGCTCTCGCCCAGCGCGGGCAGTGTTACTGAGACCGCCATGGTTTCAGCGACTCCTATCAAGTCTTGCGTACGGGAAATGGGGAAGTAAGAGCCGCGATCAGTCGTGCGCGTGCAGCGGCTTGCCGGCCAGCGCCAGGTGCGCCTCGCCGAGGGCCTCGGACTGGGTCGGGTGGGCGTGGATGAGCTGCGCGACCTCGGCCGGCAGGGCCTCCCAGTTGTAGATCAGCTGGGCCTCGCCGACCTGCTCGCCCATACGAGCGCCGACCATGTGGACGCCGACCACGGCGCCGTCCTTGACCTGGACCAGCTTGATCTCACCGGCGGTCTTCAGGATCTTGCTCTTGCCGTTGCCGGCCAGGTTGTACTTGAGGGTGACGACCTTGTCCTTGCCGTACAGCTCGACGGCCTTCGACTCGGAGATGCCGACCGAGGCGACCTCGGGGTTGGAGTAGGTCACGCGCGGCACGCCGTCGTAGTCCAGCGGGACCGGCTTGAGGCCGGCCAGGCGCTCGGCGACCAGGATGCCCTCGGCGAAGCCGACGTGGGCCAGCTGCAGGGTCGGGACGAGGTCACCGACGGCAGAGATGGTCGGGACGTTGGTGCGCATGTACTCGTCGACCAGGACGTAGCCGCGGTCCATCGCGACGCCGTTCTCCTCGTAGCCGAGGCCGGCCGAGACCGGGCCGCGGCCGATGGCGACGAGCAGCAGGTCGGCGTCGATCTGCTTGCCGTTCTCGGTGGAGACGCGCACACCGGTCTCGGTGTACTCGACGCCGGAGAAGCGGGCCTTCAGCTCGAACTTGATGCCGCGCTTGCGGAAGGCGCGCTCCAGCAGCTTGGAGGAGTTCTCGTCCTCCAGCGGGACCAGGTGCGGCAGCGCCTCGACGATGGTGACGTCGACGCCGAAGGACTTCCAGACCGAGGCGAACTCGACGCCGATCACGCCACCGCCGAGGATGACGGCCGACTTCGGGATGCGGTCCAGCTTGAGGGCGTGGTCCGAGGAGATGATCCGGTTGCCGTCGATCTCCAGGCCCGGGATCGAGCGCGGCACGGAGCCGGTGGCGAGGATGATGTGGCGGCCCTCGATGCGCTGGCCGTTGACGTCCACCGAGGTCTGCGAGGAGAGCTTGCCCGCGCCCTGGATGAAGTGGACCTTGCGGGAGGCCACCAGGCCCTGCAGGCCCTTGTACAGGCCGGCGATGACGTCGTCCTTGTACTTGTGGACACCGTTGATGTCGATGCCCTGGAAGGTGGCCAGGACGCCGAACTCGGCGGCTTCCTTGGTCTCGTCGGCGATCTCTGCGGCGTGCAGCAGAGCCTTGGTGGGGATGCAGCCGCGGTGCAGGCAGGTGCCGCCCAGCTCACCCTTCTCGATCAGCGCAACGCTCAGCCCGAGCTGAGCGGCGCGGAGCGCCGCGGCGTAACCGCCGCTTCCGCCTCCGAGAATGACTACGTCGAAAACGGTGCTGGCGTCGTTCGCCACGTCACGTCCTCCATGCAAAGGGGTGCGGTTCGCCGGGCCGGTCACGGTCCGGTGGGGAAGCCCTCGTAAGGCGCCCAGTCGTGCCGGAAATACATCTTCGCACTTGTTGGCGGCGACTGATGTCCGGGGCCGCCTCGGCCAAGTCCGGCGATCTCGAACAGATTGGTGAAATGTACCGATCTCGTGGGTATTGTCGCAGCTCGCGACGGTGCTTCCGGCTACGTGAGGCTGGATCCAGCCGATCGTGGACCAGGGCGGTTCCGCTCTGCGGAAGAAAGTTTCGCCCCCAGCGAACACGGTTTCGCGGTGGGACGATCTGTATTACCGGCAGGTAACCCGGAATGCGTCGAGGGCCCGACACCGGACGGTGTCGGGCCCTCGGTCGGACCGCCGGTGCCGGGCACCGGCGGGCGGGTCAGGCGTTCGCGGTCTCCTCCGCGAAGCGGACCAGGGTGCGCACCGCGCTGCCGGTGCCGCCCTTCGGGGTGTAGCCGTACGGGGCACCCTCGTGGAACGCCGGACCGGCGATGTCCAGGTGCGCCCAGTCGGTGCCCTCGGCGACGAACTCCTTCAGGAACAGGCCGGCCACCAGGCCGCCGCCCATCCGCTCACCCATGTTGGCGAGGTCGGCGATGGTGGACTCGACCATGCCCTTGCGCATGTCGGCCGGGAGCGGCATCGGCCAGGACTGCTCGCCGACCGCCTCGGCGGCGGCGTGCAGCCGGCCGCGCAGCTCGTCCCGGTTCGCCATCACACCGAAGGTGCGGTTGCCCAGGGCCAGCACCATGGCGCCGGTCAGGGTGGCCACGTCCACGATCACGTCCGGGTTCTCCTCGCCGGCCCGGACGATCGCGTCGGCGAGCACCAGGCGGCCCTCGGCGTCGGTGTTGAGCACCTCGACGGTCTTGCCGCCGTACATCTTCAGCACGTCACCCGGGCGGGTGGCCGAGCCGGACGGCATGTTCTCCGCCAGGGCGAGCCAGCCGGTGACGTTGACGGCCAGGCCCAGGCGCTTGGCAGCGACCACCGAGGCGAACACGGCGGCGGCGCCGGCCATGTCGCACTTCATGGTCTCGTTGTGGCCGGCCGGCTTCAGCGAGATGCCGCCCGAGTCGTAGGTGATGCCCTTGCCGACGAACGCCAGGGTGGCCTTGGCCTTCGGGTGGGTGTAGGCGACCTTCACCAGGCGGGGCGGGTTGGCCGAGCCGGTGCCGACGCCCAGGATGCCGCCGAAGCCGCCCTTGGCCAGCGCCTTCTCGTCCAGCACCTCGACCTTCAGGCCGTGCTCCTTGCCGGCCGCCTGGGCGATCGCGGCGAAGGACTTCGGGTTGAGCTCGTTCGGCGCGGTGTTGACCAGGTCGCGGGCGCGGTTGATCTCCTCGCCGATCGCCGTGGCGCGCTCGGCGGCGGCCTTGGCGTCCTTGCTGCCCTTGCGGTCGGTCAGCAGCACCAGCTCGCCGACCGGAGCCTTGCCGTTCTCGCCGCCCTTGTAGGCGGTGAAGCTGTACGAGCCGAGCAGGCCGCCGAGCGCGACGGCCTCGAACTCCTCGGTCGAGGCGGCCGGGAGGGCCAGCGCGGCCTTCTTGACGCCCGCCAGCGCACGGGCGGCGACACCGCCCGCACGGCGCAGCGCCTCCGCGCTGTAGCCCTCGTCGGAGACCTCCCCGAGGCCGACGGCCATCACCAGGGCGGCCTTCACGCCGACGGGGGAGGGGAGCTTGACCGACTCACCCTCGGCACCGGTCGCGCCCAGGGTGCTGAGGACCTCGGCCAGCTTGCCCTCGAACGCCTCGGCCACGACCTCGGCGCCATCGGCCACCACGAGGCCCTTGGGGCCCTTGCCGACACCGATCACCAGGGCGTCCGCGCGCAGCGTGGCGGCGGAGGAGGTGCTCACAGACAATGCAGTCACGTAGATGAGTCCTGTTCTTTCACGGTCCACAGCCGGGTGCGGCGCCGGTGCCGCACCGGCATCACCCCGGCGTGCTCCGCTGGAACAGGGCGCAGGGTAACGGTGCTCCCCGCATGTTAGTCCGCATGATGGGATCACGCCGCCCTCGGGATGGGCCCGGTTTCCAGGCGAACGGGTGCCTCGGATCTCACAATTGGTCACAATTCACCCAACACCGGTCCAGGTCGGCCGTCATGACGCAGCGTCACCAACCGATCAGTGCCAGGGTGAGCAGCGCGGCGGTGGCGGCGGTCTCCGCCAGCGCACCGAGCACGTCCCCGGTGATGCCGCCGAACCGCCGCACGCAGCGCCGCAGCAGCAGGCCCGCCGCACCCAGGCCGGCCAGCAGCGCGCCAGGGTAGCGCAGCGCCGCCCAGCCGTCCGCCCACCCCGCCGCGGCGAGGCCGAGCCCCGCGAGCGCGGAGACGGCGAGTGCACCGGCGGGCGGCACCGTGGCGGCCACCATCGCACCCAGCCCGCCCGGTCGCGCGGCGGGCACCGACCGCAGGCAGCCCAAGGACAGCGCGCAGCGCGCGGCCACTGCGGCGGTCAGTACGGCCAGCGCGCCGTGCCGGGCGGAGTCGGCGAACTGCCCGGTCAGGGCGGCGATCTGGGCCAGCAGCGCGAGGACGAGGGTGAGTACGCCGAACGGCCCGATGTCCGACTGCTTCATGATCCGCAGAGCGTCCTCGGCCGGCTTCCCGCTGCCCAGGCCGTCCGCCACGTCGGCCAGTCCGTCCAGGTGCAGCCCGCGGGTAAGCCAGGCCGGTACGGCCACCGCGGCCACCGCCGCGAGCAGCCCGCCCGCGCGCCAGTCGACCAGCGCGCCGGCGCCCGCCGCGAGCGCCCCGAGCACGACCCCGACCAGCGGGGCGCAGACCATCGCCCGTCCCCCGGCCGCCCGGTCCCACCGCTCGACCCGTACCCGCAGCACGGACAGCGTCCCGAACGCGAACCGCACCCCCTCCCCCCACGAGGGCGCCTCACCGGCACTCCGGGTCAATGCTCCAGATCCTCACTCGCTCGAACCGGCGGCGAACCGCATGATCGGCCGCGCACCTCCCGAGGGCGCCGTGCGGGGCCGCCCGGTACCGCCGACCGCGTCGGCAGGAGCCATTGCGGACGGGGTGCGCCGTGCCAGGCGCCCGGGCGGCGCTCAGCCGCGTCCCAGCAACTCCGCCGCCGTGGGCAGGCGCGGCGGCTCCTTGGGCCCGGCCGTCACCCGCTGGATCCGCAGCACCTCGGCCGGATCCGCGAGCGTGTCGGTGGCGGCCTGGAGCAGTGGCAGCGCCAGCAGCGCACCGACCCCTTCGCCCATCGAAACGCCAAGATCCTGGAGCGGGGTCAGGGTCAGCCGGTCGAAGGCCTTGGCCTGCGCGGGTTCGCCGCTCGCCTGTCCGGCCCGCCACCACTCGGGCGCCCGGAACGCGATCCGCTGCGCGACCAGCGCACAGGCGGCCGAGACCACCCCGTCCAGCACCACCGGCAGTTTGCGCACCGCGGACTGCAGGAGGAACCCGGTGATGGCCGCGAAGTCCGCTCCGCCGACCGCCGCGAGCAGCGCCAGCTGGTCGCCCAGCACCGGGCGGGCCCGCCGCAGCGCATCGCGCACGGTCGCGCACTTGACCATCCACACCCGGTCGTCGATGCCCGAGCCGCGCCCGGTGACCGCGGCCGCGTCGGTGCCGCAGAGCGCGCCGATCAGGACCGCGGCGACAGTGGTCGAGCCGGCGCCGAGGTCGCCGAGCAGCACCAGGTCGGTTCCGGAGTCGGCCTCCTCGTCGGCGATGGCCGTACCGATCCGGAAGGCCTGCGCGGCCTCGTCGAGGCTGATCGCGTTCTCCACGTCGATCCGCCCGGAGCCGCGCCGCACCCGCTGGTGCTCCACCTCGGCGGGGAAGGTCCCGGGGATGGCGTCGACGGCCAGGTCCACCACCCGCACCTCAGCGCCGTAGCGGTGCGCCAGGACTGCGACGGGGGCGGTGCCGTCCAGCACCGCCTGCACCCGCTGCGCGGTGCCGGGCGCGCCGGGGCGGGAGACGCCGAGACCGGCCACGCCGTGGTCGCCGGCGAAGACCAGCACCTTGGCGGCGGTCAGCGGCCGCACCGGTGAGTCGCCCTGCACGGAGGCCAGCCAGCTGCCGAGTTCCTCCAGTTGCCCGAGGCCGCCGCGCGGCTTGTCGAGCTGCTGCCAGCGCTCCTCGGCGGCGTGGCGGGCGCTGTCGTCGGGGCGCTCGACGAGCGAGGAGAACGTATCGAGATCCACGGTGGTGTCCATCGAGCGGAAATCTACACGGCAGAGGCGGACTTGCGGTGGTGGCCCTCGAAGCCGCCCACCCGCCCGCTACCCGGCGGAGGGCTTGACCGTGAGCACCTGCCCGGCCACCACCAGCAGCACTCGCTCCGAGGCGTCCGCCACCGCCATGTTCAGCCGGCCGAGAGTGTCCCGGAACCGCCGGCCGGCGGCGGTGGCCGGGACCACCCCCATGCCGACCTCGTTGCTCACCGCGACCACCTGGCGCTCCGTCAGCCGCCAGGCCTCGGCCAGTTCGTCGCAGCGCCGCTGCACCGCGCGCTCCGCACCGCCGGTCCACGCCGCGTCGTCCCAGGCGCCGCACTCGTCCATCACGGCGGTCAGCCAGAGCGCCAGGCAGTCGATCAGCACCGGCGCGCGGTCGGCCCGGTCGGCGAGTACGGGCACCAGGTCGCAGGTCTCGGCGGTACGCCAGGAGCCCGGCCGCCGCTCCCGGTGCAGGGCGACCCGCTGGGCCCACTCCCGGTCGCCGTCACGGGTGCCGCCGGTGGCCACGTAGAGCGCGTCCCGGTACGGGGCGAGCAGCTGCTCGGCCCGGGTGGACTTGCCGGAGCGGGCGCCGCCGAGGATCAGGGTGCGGGGGAGTGCCATGTCCCACATCCTGCCTGACGAGGTATGAGGGCGGTTCGTCCGGGCACGCTAGTGTGCGCAACTGCAGCGCACGACGAGGACGAAGCGGTCCCGAGGCGGGAGGAGCCCGGCATGGTGTTCACGTGGCGGTACGAGAAGGCGGACGGCACCCTCACCGAGCCGCCCGGCGGTCAGGAGGAGTTCGCCAGTCAGGGGGACGCGGAGTCCTGGATCGGCGAGAGCTGGAAGCAGCTGCTGGAGGACGGTGCCGACCGGGCCGCGCTCCTGGACGACGGCCGCGAGATCTACACCATGAGCCTGCACGCCGAGTGACCCTCCGTCCCGGCCGGTGGCCGGGACGTCCTGGGGCGCGAGGCGCTGTGCGACGGCCCTCGTTGAACTGCGGAGCGCTCCCCGCACGGTTCCCGCGCCCCTGAGGAGCCCCTCTGAAGAGCGCCCCGTTACGACTGCCCGGCCCTGACCCCGTCGGTGGCTACTTGGCGCCGATCACGTGCAGCAGGGCCGCCACCCGCCGATACGGTTCCTCGCGCCCGGCCCGTTCCTCGGCGTCCAGCAGCTGCGCCAGCTGCCGCCCGTCCACCGGCGCGGCGTCCTCGGGTGTGGTGTCGGTGAACACCCGGACGCCGTACCAGGCCCGCAGCGGGACCGACAGCCCGGCCAGCGTGGTGGTCAGGTCCGCGAGACGGTCGGCACGGGCGGGCAGGCCGAGGTGGTTGGTGTAGCGGGCGCTGTCGAAGGCGTGCAGCGCGGCCCGCCAGTCACCGGTCAGCCCGGGCCGCATGGCCAGCGCGTCCGCGTTGCGCACCAGCAGTGAGAGCACGCCGCCGGGGGCGAGGATCCGGGCCAGCGAGGCGAGCATCGGGTCCGGGTCGGGCAGGTACATCAGGACACCGTGGCAGAGCACCACATCGAAGCTGCGCGGGCCGAACCAGCGTCCGCACTGGTGGCCGTCCCCGCCCAGCAGTTGGACCCGGTCGCGCACCTCGGGCGGCTCGGCCGCGAGTGCGGCCCGGGCGGCACCGAGGGTGACCGGGTCCGGGTCGAGCCCGGTGACCAGGTGGCCGGCCCTGGCGAGCCGCAGTGCCTGGGTGCCCTGGCCGCAGCCGACGTCCAGCACCCGCAGGCCGGTCCGCCCGGTCAGCTGCTCGGCGAGCTGCCGGGCCACCAGCTCCTGCCGGACCAGGTTGCGCAGCCCGCCCTGCCGCTCCAGCCACGACATCCCGGGCTGTCCGAAGGGCCGGGCCGCCGGCAGCCGGTCGTGCGCCCCGGCACCCTGGCCGGGCAGCGCACCGGCCGCAGTAGACGGCACCGCGGCGGGAACGACCGCACCAGGTACCGGAGAGAGCCCGGGTCCCTCCGGCCAGGCGGGAGAGACCCAGTACGACTGCGGCGGAACCGGCTCGGCGGTCAGGGCCGCTCGCCCCGCTTGACCTGCGGCTTCGGCAGTCGCAGCCGCCGCATCTGCAGGGTGCGCATCAGGCCGTACGCGACCGCGCCACGGGTGTTGTCGTTCGGGAAGCGCTCGGCCAGCGTCTTGCGCAGACCCAGGCCCAGCCGGACCGAGTCGAGGATGACCAGCACGAAGAACAGCAGGAACAGCAACTGGGCGACCAGCTGGAGCATCGGGTTGCGCACGATGCTGAGGACCAGCACCACCACCGCGTAGGGCAGGAAGAACTCGGCCATCGTCCAGCGCGAGTCCATGTAGTCGCGGGTGAAGCGGCGCACCGGGCCCTTGTCGCGGAGCGGCAGGCGGCGTTCGTCGCCGTTCAGCAGCGCCTGGCGCTGCTGCTCCCGCTCGACGCGCAGCCGCTCGCGGGACTGGCGGGCGGCCTCCTTGCGGTCCTTGGGAACGGTCACCCGGTTGCGGCGGTTGGCCTCGGCCTCGCTGCGCTTGGGGGTGGGGCGGCCCTTCTTCGCCTGGGGGTGGCGGGGGGTCGTCTCGTCCTGCTCGGCCACCACGGTGGCGGAGGAGGAGGCATCATCTGAGCGGCGTCGGAACACACCACCAGCGTACGTGCTGGCCGCGGGCTTCTTGCCGCCCCTTCGGACCCAAACCGGTATCGATCCGGCACGCCCCGCTCCCGGGCAGCGCTTCCCGGCCCTCTTCCCCTACGGGACCCCCTGCCCGTGATGGATCATGGACCGGGGTCGGATCCACCCTCGGGATGAGGTTCGAGCGGTTGCGCCTGTAGCAGTCTTGTAGCAGGCAGGTGCACTGCGGGCAGTTGCCCGCTGCACCTACACTCAAGGTTGTCAGCAACGAGACGGAACCGCAGGCCCGAGAAGGGGGCACCCGAGGCCCATGAGCGACGGAATCATGAAGCGTATGGGGCTGATTTTCCGCTCCAAGGCGAACAAGGCCCTGGACCGGGCAGAGGACCCGCGCGAGACGCTCGACTACTCCTACCAGAAGCAGCTCGAACTGCTGCAGAAGGTCCGCCGGGGTGTCGCCGACGTGGCCACCTCCCGCAAGCGCCTGGAGCTCCAGCTGACGCAGCTGCAGCAGCAGTCGGCGAAGTACGAGGACCAGGGCCGCAAGGCGCTCTCGCTGGGCCGCGAGGACCTCGCCCGCGAGGCCCTGAGCCGCAAGGCCAACCTCCAGTCGCAGATCACCGACCTGGAGACCCAGTACCAGCAGCTCCAGGCCGAGGAGGAGAAGCTCACGCTCGCCTCCCAGCGCCTGCAGGCCAAGGTGGACGCCTTCCGCACCAAGAAGGAGACCATCAAGGCCACCTACACCGCCGCCCAGGCGCAGACCCGGATCGCGGAGTCCTTCTCCGGGATCTCGGAGGAGATGGGCGATGTGGGCCTCGCCATCCAGCGTGCCGAGGACAAGACCGCGCAGATGCAGGCGCGGGCCGGTGCGATCGACGAGCTGCTCGCCTCGGGCGCGCTGGACGACGCCAGCGGTCTGGGCCGCAAGGACGACATCGAGGCCGAGCTGGAGCGGGTGGCCGGCGGCAACGACGTCGAGTTGGAGCTGGCCCGGATGAAGGCCGAGCTCACCGGTGGCCCGGCCGCCGCCCCGCAGGCGATCGAGCAGGGCAAGCCCGCCGCCACGCCGCAGGACGCGCCGCCCACCATCAACTACAAGAAGTGACCTGAGCCGCACCGCACAGAGCTGCAACGAACAGGGAGACGCACCGGCATGATCATGAGGGTCATGGGTGAGGGTCAGTACGAGGTGGGCGAGGACCACCTCAACCGGCTGAACCAGCTCGACGACGAGCTGCTCACGGCGCTCGACTCGGGTGACGAGACGAGGTTCCGGGAGGCATACGGCAAGCTGCTGGACGCGGTCAGGCAGCTCGGCACGCGGGTGCCGGACGACTCGCTGGAGCCGTCGGACCTGATCCTCCCCGACGCGGAGGCGAGCCTCGACGAGGTCAGGCGGCTGCTGCTGAGCGAGGGCGAGGGGATAATCCCCGGCTTCGCGGAGTAGGTTCCGTGGCGAGAACAGAAGGGCGGGCCCCCGAGGGGGCCCGCCCTTCTGCCGTGCTGAGGGCTACGGCAGGGCCAGCATCCGGTCCAGCGCGGCCTTGGCGTACTTCTCCGTCTCCGGGTCGACGGTGATCACGTTCGGCACCCGGCCGTCGACCAGCGACTCCAGCGCCCAGACCAGGTGCGGCAGGTCGATCCGGTTCATGGTCGAGCAGAAGCAGACCGTGCGGTCGAGGAAGACGATCTCCTTGTCGGGGTGCGCCTTGGCCAGCCGGCGGACCAGGTTCAGCTCGGTGCCGATGGCCCACTTGGAGCCGGGCTCGGCGGCGTCCAGCGCCTTGATGATGTACTCGGTCGAGCCCACCATGTCGGCGGCGGTGACCACCTCGTGCTTGCACTCCGGGTGCACCAGGACCGTCACGCCGGGGATCCGCGCGCGGACCTCGTTCACCGAGTCCAGGCTGAAGCGGCCGTGCACCGAGCAGTGCCCGCGCCAGAGGATCATCCTGGCGTTCCGCAGCTGCTCGGCGGTCAGCCCGCCGTTCGGCTTGTGCGGGTTGTAGAGGACGCAGTCGTCCAGCGAGAAGCCCATCTCCAGCACCGCGGTGTTGCGGCCCAGGTGCTGGTCGGGCAGGAAGAGCACCTTCTGTCCCTGCTCGAACGCCCACTCCAGCGCCCGCTTGGCGTTGGAGGAGGTGCAGATGGTGCCGCCGTGCTTACCGGTGAACGCCTTGATGTCGGCCGAGGAGTTCATGTACGAGACCGGGACGGTGACGTCGGCTATACCGGCCTCCGTCAGCACGTCCCAGCACTCGGCGACCTGCTCGGCGGTGGCCATGTCGGCCATCGAGCAGCCGGCCGCCAGGTCGGGGAGGACGACCTGCTGGGCGTCGGAGGTCAGGATGTCCGCGGACTCGGCCATGAAGTGCACGCCGCAGAAGACGATGTACTCGGCCTCGGGGCGGGCGGCGGCGTCGCGGGCCAGCTTGAAGGAGTCGCCGGTGACGTCGGCGAACTCGATCACCTCGTCGCGCTGGTAGTGGTGGCCCAGGATGAAGACGCGGTCGCCCAGCGCCGCCTTGGCCGCGCGGGCGCGCTCGACCAGGTCGGGGTCGGAGGCGGGGGGCAGGTCCCCGGGGCACTCGACGCCGCGCTCGCTGTTCGGGTCGGCCTGGCGGCCGAGCAGCAGCAGAGCTAGGGGCGTCGGAGCGGGGTCGACGCCGTGGGTCTCGGTGGTGGTGGTCACGGGCGGATGCCCTCCTGTGCGGCCGGTCGGGTTCGGCCCCTGCCGACTTGCGGCTTCGCCGCGGGGGCCTTCTCGTCTATGTGACGCTATCGATGATAACCGGTTAGCGTCACTCTGACGATGGCCATCGTGTCGATGTGATGAGAACCGCTCGCCGTTATGGCGGCTTCCCGGCAGCTTCCGGCGTGGCCCGACCGATACCCGGGCCCGGATCGCGTTGGCTGGTGCCATGAAGGCAATCGCGATCAGGCGGTACGGCGGCCCCGAGGTCGTCGAGTACACCGAACTCCCCGACCCCAAGGTGGCGCCGGACTCGGTACTGGTGCGGGTGAAGGCGGCCGGGGTCAACCCCGTGGACTGGAAGATCCGCGAGGGGTACCTGGACGGGATGCTGGACGTCCACTTCCCGCTGATCATGGGCTGGGACCTGGCCGGGGTGGTCCAGGCGGTGGGCGGCGCGGTCACCGAGTTCAAACCCGGCGACGAGGTGATCGGCTACGTCCGCAAGGACTGGGTCGAGTACGGCACCTACGCCGAGCTGGTCTCCGCACCGGTCCGTACGCTGGCACGCAAGCCCGCCGCCCTCGACTGGGCCCAGGCGGGCGGCCTCCCGCTGGCCGGGCTCACCGCCTACCAGTGCCTGGTCAAGGCGGTGCGGGTGCGCCCGGGCGAGACGGTGCTGATCCACGCGGCGGCGGGCGGGGTCGGCAGCCTCGCGGTCCAGATCGCCAAGGCGCTCGGTGCTCGGGTGATCGGCACATCGAGCGAGCGCAACCACGCCTACCTGCGGAGCCTGGGTGTCGAACCGGTGGTGTACGGGGAGGGGCTGGCCGACCGGGTGCGGGCGCTCGCGCCGGACGGGGTGGATGCGGCGATCGACCTGGTCGGCGGGGCGGCGGTGGCGGTCTCGCTGGAACTGGTCGCCGACCCGGGCCGGATCGCCTCGATCGCCGACTACGGCGTGGTCGCCCACGGCGGCCGCTACGTCTTCGTCCGCCCGGATGCCGCCGACCTCACCGAACTCGCCGCCC
Organism: Kitasatospora sp. NPDC001175; assembly: GCF_053598215.1. Taxonomy (NCBI): domain Bacteria; kingdom Bacillati; phylum Actinomycetota; class Actinomycetes; order Kitasatosporales; family Streptomycetaceae; genus Kitasatospora; species Kitasatospora sp. NPDC001175. Next base: position 104,880 of record NZ_JBSFJU010000024.1, read on the forward strand.
TCGCCGACGAGGGAAAGCTGACCGTGCCGGTGGCCTCGACCTTTCCGCTCGCCCAGGCGGCCAGCGCCCAGGCCCTCAACGCGGAGGGCCGGACCAGGGGCAAGATCGTCCTCTTGGTGGACTGATCAAGACTTTTCGTCAGAATAGGGCGGTGTGACGTTTCTGCGGACACCACCGCGGAGCCGTCCCGCCGTCCTCCGCCGCCCCTCCGGGAACCCTGTCGGCGGCGTATCCTCGCCCACCGGCGACGCCAGACCCGCACGACACCCGTGGAGCCAGCACCGATGAGCACGCACCGACCGTCAGACCTCGGCGGGGCGTCACTGCTGGACGAGACCGACCGGCTGCTCCTGGAGCACCTCAGCAGGGACGGCCGCGCCTCCTACGCCGAGATCGGGCTGCTCGCCAACCTCTCCGCCACCGCCGTCCGCCGCCGGATCGACCGGCTGCGGGCCCGCGGCGTGGTACGCGGCTTCACCGTGGTGCTCGACCCCGCCCTGCTCGGCTGGCGCACCGAAGCCTTCGTCGAGGTCTACTGCCGCGCCCGCACCTCGCCCGAGGAACTGCTCGCCAGCCTGCGCCAGTTCCCGGAGGTGGTCGCCGCCTGGACGGTCACCGGCGATCCGGACGCCCTGGTGCACCTGAGAGCCGCCGACACCCGCCACCTGGAAGCCGTCATCGAACGCATCCGCAGGGAACCCGGTGTCCAGCGCAGCCGTAGCTCCGTGGTGCTCTCCCAGCTCATCGGCTGACCGCCCGGATCACCCGTACGCAGGAATCCTGCGTAGCGCGTTCTCAACACGCCCGAATCCTGCCCGAGCAGCCCCTTTCCGACGCGCGCGGCAACCGGGCCGCTGCCTACGCTGATCGTGTCCGGGCGGCCCCACGCGCCCCGGCTCTCCCTGCTACCCCACAGCGAAGGGGACCCTCGTGTCCGCAGCCCCGAACCGCATGCACCGGCCCGACGCAGAGCTGGTCGACCTGGTATTCGACTACATGCGCGAGCGGCTGCAGTACGACCCCGTACCGCTGGACCACCCTGGCGACGGCGAGCACCTGCGGGCCCACCTGGCCGGCCTGCTGAACGAGCACGGCAACAACCCCGCCGACGTGCTCAAGCTCTACGACCACGAGCTCTCCCGGGCCGTCATCTCTGCCGACAGCCCGCGCTACCTCTCCTTCATACCGTGCGCCCCGACCAAGGCCGCGCTGCTTTTCGACATGGTGGTCTCCTGCGCCTCCCTGCAGGGCATCTCCTGGCTGGAGGCGGCCGGCGCCATCGCCGCCGAGAACCAGGTGCTGCGCCTGATCGCCGACCGGGCCGGCCTGCCCGAGACGGCCGGCGGCACCTTCGTCTCCGGCGGGTCGGCGGGCAACCTCTCCGCCCTGGTGGTCGCCCGTGACACCGCGCGCCGCAAGCTCGGCGTCGGCCCGGAGGCCCGGCTGCGGATCGCCATCGCCGACCAGGTGCACTCCTCGGTCAAGAACACCTTCAACATCATCGGCGTGGAGGCGTTCAAGGTCCCGACCGTGGACCGCCGCTTCACCGGCGAGGCACTGCGGGCCGCGCTGGCCGCCGACCCCCACCCCGAGACCGTGATCGCCGTGGTCGGCACCGCCGGCACCACCAACGAGGGCATCGTCGACGACCTCCAGGGCCTGTCCGAGGTCGCCCGCGAGCGCGGCATGTGGTTCCACGTGGACGGCGCGTACGGCGGCGCCGGTCTGTTCGCCCCCTCGGTCCGCGAGCGCTACAACGGCATCGAGCACGCCGACTCCTTCGTGGTCGACCCGCACAAGTGGCTGTTCGCACCGTTCGACTGCGCCGCCCTGATCTACCGCAACCCGCAGCTGGCCCGCGCCGTGCACACCCAGGACGCCTCCTACCTCGACGTCCTGCACACCGAGGGCGACGAGTGGAACCCCACCGACTACGCCTACCACCTGACCCGGCGCGCCCGCGGCCTCCCGCTGTGGTTCTCCCTCGCGGTGCACGGCACCCAGGCGTACACCGACGCGATCGAGGAGGGCCTGAAGCTGGCCCGGGAGACCGCCCAGTTGATCCGCGGGACGGAGCACCTGGAACTGCTGCACGACCCGCAGCTGTCCGCCGTCTGCTTCCGCCGCAAGGGCTGGACCAACGAGGACTACTACCGCTGGTCCCAGCAACTGCTGGCCGACCAGATCGGCTTCGTCACCCCGACCGGCTGGGACGGTGAGACCGTCGCCCGCTTCGCCTTCCTCCACCCGGGCACCACCATGGACATGGTCCGGGAGATCCTCGACACCATGGCGTGACCGGAGGTCCCTTCGGGCAGGACCCCCTGCCCGAAGGGACGCGGCCCGTGCGCCTGCCCTGCGCCTAGAGGAGCGCCCCGCTCGGGATGTACGGCGCGGGCGGCCGCATCCCGCGCAGCGCCAGGTAGCCCCGGTTGGACAGGGTGAGCCCCAGCTCCAGCCCGACGTCCACGGCCCACTCCTGCTCGGTGGTGAGGAACTCCACCCGGGCCTCGGCTCCGTCGGGCACCCGGGCCAGGGCCTCCAGCAGCAGCCGGACCGCGATCCGCTTGGAGGTCGCCGCGAGCAGCTTGACCGCGCCGCCGTCCCGGTAGCAGTAGCCGCTCCCGGCCAGGCTGTCCGCGATCAGCAGTTCGTCGAAGTGGGCCAGCATGTACTCGTGGTCGACCCCGTGGGCGGCCCCGCGCAGCCGCCGGTCGACCGAGTCCAGCAGGTGGAAGTGGGTCGCGTTGCCCGGGTGCACCGGGATGTCCCCGCGGTCGAGCAGTCCGGAGCGGTCCACCCGCCCCTTCAGCTCCATCGTGGGATGCAGTGTGAGCCCGGCGCGCCGGTAGCGCCGCGCCGCCGCCGGGGACGGCGAGGCGCACACCATCCCGCGCAGGCACCCCCGACCGTACTCACCGGCCCGGTCCAGCAGCAGCCGGCCGACCCCCTTGCCCTGGGCGCTCGGCAGTACGGCGTACAGCGCGAGCAGCCACACGCCCTCCCGCCGCATCGCCTGCGCCACGCCGACCGCCTCGCCGTCCTGCTCGGCGACCCAGCAGCCCGCCGGATCGGACCGCACCAGATGCCGGGTGCGCGCCAGCCGTTGCACGGTCCGGCGCTCGTCGTCCGGCTCGGCGGCCGGAACGTCGAAGAGGTCGCGGAAAGCGGCACGGGCGACGCGCTGCACCGCCAGCGCGTCGGCCGGGGTGTCCTGGAGCCGACGAACGATCACACCGCCATCCTGCCGCCGAGCCGCCCCCGGCGTGCCGTTTCGCCGGGATCGGACGCTCGGGAAGCACGCGCGGTGTGCGAGCATGGGTGCGTAGGGGAACGGGTTCCGCGAACCACCCCTCGGGAAAGAACCACCGACCGGAAATGAATCCGGGAGGCCGCTGGTTGGCACTGGCGGCACATTGTCGTCAAGACCGGGAGTAAGTATGACCGTCCAGGACGAGACCACTGTCGAGAGTGGCATCATCCTCACCGATGCCGCCGCGGCCAAGGTCAAGGGCCTGCTTGAGCAGGAAGGCCGCGACGACCTGGCGCTGCGCGTCGCCGTTCAGCCGGGCGGCTGCTCCGGCCTGCGCTACCAGCTGTTCTTCGACGAGCGCTCGCTCGACGGTGACGTCGTCAAGGACTTCAACGGTGTCAAGGTCGTCACCGACCGGATGAGCGCCCCGTACCTGGGCGGTGCGACCGTCGACTTCGTCGACACCATCGAGAAGCAGGGCTTCACCATCGACAACCCGAACGCCACCGGCTCCTGCGCCTGCGGCGACTCCTTCAGCTAAGCCTCACGGCTCCTGCTAGGCCCTTCGGTATGAACGACGGCGGCCCCCGGGTGATCCCGGGGGCCGCCGCCCGTTTCCGCCGTCCCTAGGCCCTACTGCGGACCGCCGATCGGCGGCGGGTCCATCGACAGCGTCTGACCGGTGCCCAGGTCCACCACCGATCGGCCGGCCAGCGGGCGGCTCAGCTTCGCCGTCACCGAGTTCCGCTTGGCGAGGGCCGGGCAGGCCTGGCCGCGGGGCGCGGTCTGGGTGACCACCACCCGGACGTCCACCTCACCCTGCTTGGACTCGTCGGTCTTCAGCCCGTACTTGTCGCAGACCCCGCCGTAGAACCAGACCGTCAGCTGGTCGTCCTGCACCTGGTAGGCCAGCGCGGGCAGCTTGACGGGTGCCGGCTCGCCGGGCGCTATACCGGGGTTGCCCGGCGATCCGCCGGGGGCCGGGGTGCTTGGATCCGCGGTCGCGGACGTCGTCGGGCCGGTGCTCGGGGTGGACGTCGTGCCGGAGGGCGAGGGTGCCGCCGAGGAGACCGTGGGGCTAGCCGACGATCCGGTGGCCGCGTCCGAACCCCCGCCGGACCCGGAGGGCCCGCAGGCGGCGACCGTACCGACGGCGAGCACCAGTCCGGCCAGGGCCGTCGCCCGGCGCCGAACCCGCCCGCGCACGGACCGGACCGCTGCGGCTGAGGTGTTCTCGTCCATGCTGTGACTTCCTCCCGAGGGCTCGCGCTCCGCCACCTCGGCGGCGCTGCGCGGATCTGACGTGCCCCGGGTGAATCCGGTTCCCTCGTTCGGAAGCCGGCGGGTCAGCTCCCGTACTCGGGCATGTCGGCGACCAGCCGCCGGGCCCGGGACGGTACCGACACCCCCGCAGGCCGCAGCGCGACAGCGGCCTGCGGAGCACTGCCCGCCGGGGGCCAGAACCGGCCGAGCCGGCGGGAGGAACTGACCAGGGAAGCGAGCGAGTCGGCCTCGATCTCGCCCGGCCAGGAACGGGCGGACGACCGGACAGGAGGGCTGGGCCGCAGCGCGGACGGGTTGGGCTTCATCGGTGTCACCGCTCCGATCACCGAGCCGTGGCGGCACCGCCACGGACCTGGGGCCGATGGGCCTTCTGAGTGCGACCCTAGGCCGCGGCCGGGCCGTGGACCAGGGGTACCGGCGGGTAGTGCCCGTTCGAGTGGCTGAATAGCAGGTACAGGTACGCGGCCCGGGGCGGGTACCGTTGGAGGGTTCTTTCAACTGTTTTCCCGGCCCAGAGCCACCAGAGGAGACCTTCGTGCGCATCGCCGTCGCCGGCTCGATCGCCACCGACCATCTGACGACCTTCCCCGGCCGCTTCGCCGACCAGCTGGTCGCCGAGCAGCTGCACACGGTCTCGCTGTCGTTCCTGGTGGACACCCTCGACATCCGCCGTGGCGGGGTGGCCCCGAACATCTCCTTCGGCATGGGCGTGCTCGGCCTGCGCCCGATCCTGGTCGGCGCCGCCGGCGCGGACTTCCATGAGTACCGCAGCTGGCTGGAGCGCAACAACGTCGACACCGACTCGGTGCACATCTCCGAGACCCGGCACACCGCCCGCTTCATGTGCACGACCGACCAGGACCACAACCAGATCGCCTCCTTCTACACCGGCGCGATGGCCGAGGCCCGCAACATCGAGCTGAAGCCGATCGCCGACCGCGTGGGCGGCCTCGACCTGGTCCTGATCGGCGCCGACGACCCGGCCGCGATGGTCCGCCACACCCAGGAGTGCCGCACCCGCGGCTACGCCTTCGCCGCCGACCCCTCGCAGCAGCTGGCCCGCCTGGAGGGCGACGACATCCGGCTGATCGTGGACGGCGCCGCGTACCTGTTCACCAACGAGTACGAGGCCGCGCTGATCGAGTCCAAGACCGGCTGGGACGCGGACGAGATCCTCCGCCGGGTCGGCACCCGGATCACCACCCTCGGCGCCAAGGGCGTCCGGATCCAGCGCCAGGGCGAGCCGGACGTCTCCGTCGCCTGCCCGGCCGAGGAGCGCAAGGCCGACCCCACCGGCGTCGGCGACGGCTTCCGCGCCGGCTTCCTGGCCGGTCTCTCCTGGAACCTCGGCCTGGAGCGCTCCGCCCAGCTCGGCTGCATGCTCGCCACCCTGGTGATCGAGACCGTCGGCACCCAGGAGTACGAGCTGCGCCACAACCACTTCCTGGACCGCTTCGCCGCGACCTACGGCGAGGAGGCCGCCGCCGAGGTCCGCGCCCGCCTGGTCAACTAGTCCCCACCGGTCCCGACAGGACGAACGGCCCGGGGCGCGGGAAGCCGCAGAGCGGCATCCCGCGCCCCGGGCGCGCTCTCAGCCCACCCTGCGGACCAGGTACGCCGAGCCCCGGTCCCGCCCGTACTCGGCAGCCGCCCGCTCGCCCAGGTACTCCTGCCCGCGCATCTCGCACCAGGCCGGGACGTCCAGCCGGGCCGCCTCGTCGTCGGACAGCACCGCGACCGTCCCGCCCGGCTCGACCTCCCCGATCCGCTTGGCCAGTTCGATCACCGGCAGCGGACAGCGCTTCCCCAGCGCGTCGATCACCAGGGTCTCCCGGGCGGCCGCCGTGGCCGCCAGGTCGAGCCCCAGCGGAGCCCGTACACCCGCCACCACCTCGGGCAGCACGGCAAGGAAGCGGTCGACATCCGACTCGGCCACCCCGTAGGGGAGCGAGACGCGGACGTTGCCCTCGGTCAGCACGCCCATCGCCGCCAGCACATGGCTCGGCGTCAGCGTGCTCGAGGTGCAGGAGGAGCCGGAGGAGACCGCGAACCCGGCCTTGTCCAGCTCGCCCAGCAGCACCTCGCCGTCCACGTACAGGCAGGAGAAGGTGACCAGGTGCGGCAGCCGCCGGACCGGGTCGCCGACCACCTCGACCTCCGGCACCAGCCGGGGCACCTGCGTCCGGATCCGCTCCACCAGCGCGTGCAGCCGGGAGTTCTCCCGTTCGGCCTCGGCCCGGACCGCCCGCAGCGAGGCGGCCGCGGCTACGATCGCGGGCACGTTGACGTATCCGGGTGCCCGGCCGCTCTCGCGCTCGTCGGCGGGCAGCGGCGAGACGTACCTGACACCCTTGCGGACGGCGAGCACCCCGACCCCGGCCGGGCCGCCCCACTTGTGCGCACTGGCCGTCAGCAGCGACCACCCGGACGGCACCGGCAGCCGCCCCACGCTCTGCGCGGCGTCCACCAGCAACGGCACCCCGCCGATCGCGGCGGCGACCTCGGTGACCGGCTGCACCGTTCCCACCTCGTGGTTGGCGGACTGCAGCACCGCCAGGGCGGTGTCCGGACGGACGGCGGCGGCGAACTCCTCGGCGGCCACCAGCCCGTGCCGGTCGACCGCGACCGCACTCACCTCTCCGCCCTCGGCGGCGTACCGCTCGGCCGTGTGCAGCACGCTGGAGTGCTCCACGGCGGAGTGCACCAGATGACGGCCCGTCCGGCGGCGTCCGGCCACGGCGCCGAGCATGCCCAGCTGGACGGCCTGGGTGCCGCTCGCGGTGAACGAGATCTCGTCCGGCCTGGCGCCCAGCACCTCGGCGACCGTCTCCCGGGCCGCGTCCAGCAGCATCCGGGCCTGCCGTCCGGAGCGGTAAAGCCGGGCCGGGTCCGCCCACCCCTCGTCCAGCGCGGCGTTCAACGCCTGCCTGGCGACGGGATGCAGCGGAGCGGTCGAGGCCACGTCGAAGTAGGACACAGACGACAGTATCCCGCGCTCATCCCCCGTCAGCCGTCCGGACCGTACCGCCCCCGGCCCCGCTCACCACCGCCGCGGTCCGCCGCGCACGACCACCCTGCAAGGCCGCCTCCGGTGGGGGAGCCCGCCGGCCAGGGACCGGGTGCGCCCGCTTGCCCGGCCGTGGTGCCGGGCACGTCCGGCTGGACGGCCTGGGGCTCGCGGTGACCTCGTTTGTCCGATTCGCACTGACCCGACGGTCTGTCACCCGGGTGTCGCAGTGCCATCCCACGATTGGGTGTGCGAGGCTCGAAGGACCGCGATGACCTGGGATTCCGTGCATGCCGGGGCTGATCGGGTAGGCGGGCGGCGCGTTAGCGGGACCTGCCCGTCAGGAGCACATAAGCCTGGAGTAGGGTTTGGCCCGCATAAGCATTCAAACCGTGCCCGTGGCCGGGTCGCAGGGGAGGCGCACAGCATCCCGGGGGCGACGCGATCGCGGGCGAGACTTCGGGAAGGCGCTACGTGAGTCCCAACGGCTCCGACCGCTCGCCGCGGCGCACGATGCGGCGGAAGCTGCCTCAGGCGCTGGCACTGGGCCTCGTCATCGCGACCGCTACCGGCTGCTCGGCCAATGACCTGCCCAGGCTTGGCCTCCCGTCGCCCGTCACCAAGGAAGGCCCGCTGGTCCTCCACATGTGGCAGGGCTCGTGGATCGCGGCGCTGGTAGTCGGCGTACTGATGTGGGGTCTGATCATCTGGAGCGTGATCTTCCACCGGCGCAGCCGCACCAAGGTGGAGATCCCGGCTCAGACCCGGTACAATGTGCCGATCGAGGCGCTGTACACCGCGGTCCCCATCGTCATCGTCTCGGTGCTGTTCTACTTCGTCGCCCGCGACGAGTCCCGGCTCACCCAGACCTCGGCCAAGCCGCAGCACTACGTGAACGTGGTCGGCTTCCAGTGGAGCTGGGCCTTCAACTACGAGAACACCGAGAACCCCGACCCGGCGAACACCAACGCCGCGTACGAGGTCGGTACCCCCGCCGAGGCGCCTACGCTGTACCTGCCGATCAACGAGACGGTGCAGTTCCGCCTGACCTCGCGGGACGTGATCCACGACTTCTGGCCCGTCAACTTCATGATGAAGATGGACGTCGTGCCGGGTCTGGTCAACAGCTTCGAGGTCACCCCGACCTCGTACGGCACCTTCCGGGGTAAGTGCGCCGAGCTCTGCGGCGTCGACCACTCCCGGATGCTGTTCAACGTCAAGGTGGTCTCGCACGACGAGTACGAGCAGCACCTGAAGGAGCTCCGGGCCAAGGGCCAGAGCGGCGCGGTGCCTTCGGGCATCACGGGCATTGAAGGTGAGAAGTGACTATCCTCAACGAGCCCGCCGCCGCCGGCGGGGCATCCGGGCTCTCGGCAGGCGGGGCCACCCGGACCCGCAAGCCGGGTTCCACGATCATCAAGTGGCTGACCACCACCGACCACAAGACGATCGGCACGATGTACCTCGGTACCTCGTTCGCGTTCTTCCTGATCGGTGGCATCCTCGCCCTGGTCATGCGTGCTGAGCTGGCTCGTCCCGGGACCCAGATCCTGTCGAACGAGCAGTTCAACCAGGCGTTCACGATGCACGGCACGATCATGCTGCTGATGTTCGCGACGCCGCTGTTCGCCGGTTTCGCGAACTGGATCATGCCACTCCAGATCGGCGCTCCCGACGTCGCGTTCCCGCGTCTGAACATGTTCGCCTACTGGCTGTACCTGTTCGGCTCGCTGATCGCGGTGGCTGGCTTCCTCACCCCGCAGGGTGCCGCCGACTTCGGCTGGTTCGCCTACTCGCCGCTGTCGGACGCGGTCCGCTCGCCGGGCGTCGGCGCCGACATGTGGATCATGGGTCTGGCCTTCTCCGGCTTCGGCACGATCCTCGGTGCGGTCAACTTCATCACCACGATCATCTGCATGCGCGCGCCCGGCATGACGATGTTCCGGATGTCGATCTTCGTCTGGAACACCCTGCTGACCGCCGTGCTGGTCCTGCTGGCCTTCCCGGTCCTCGCGGCCGCGCTGTTCGCCCTGGAGGCGGACCGCAAGTTCGGGGCGCACGTCTTCGACCCGGCCAACGGCGGTGCACTGCTCTGGCAGCACCTCTTCTGGTTCTTCGGTCACCCCGAGGTGTACATCATCGCGCTGCCGTTCTTCGGCATCATCTCGGAGATCGTCCCGGTCTTCAGCCGCAAGCCGATGTTCGGTTACTCCGGTCTGATCGCGGCCACCATCGCGATCGCCGGTCTGTCCGTGACGGTGTGGGCCCACCACATGTACGTCACCGGACAGGTGCTGCTGCCGTTCTTCTCCTTCATGACCTTCCTGATCGCGGTCCCGACCGGTGTGAAGTTCTTCAACTGGGTCGGCACCATGTGGAAGGGCTCGCTGAGCTTCGAGACCCCGATGCTCTGGACGGTCGGCTTCCTGGTCACCTTCCTCTTCGGCGGTCTGACCGGTGTTCTGCTGGCCTCCCCGCCGATCGACTTCCACGTCTCGGACTCGTACTTCGTCGTCGCCCACTTCCACTACGTGGTTTTCGGCACCGTCGTGTTCGCGATGTTCGCCGGCTTCCACTTCTGGTGGCCGAAGATGACCGGCAAGATGCTCGACGAGCGCCTTGGCAAGATCACCTTCTGGACGCTGTTCTTCGGCTTCCACACCACCTTCCTGGTCCAGCACTGGCTGGGTGCCGAGGGCATGCCGCGCCGCTACGCCGACTACCTGGCCTCGGACGGCTTCACCACGCTGAACACCGTCTCCACCATCGGCTCGTTCCTGCTCGGTCTGTCGATCCTGCCGTTCCTCTACAACGTCTGGAAGACCGCCAAGTACGGCGAGAAGATCGAGGTCGACGACCCGTGGGGCTACGGCCGTTCGCTGGAGTGGGCGACCTCCTGCCCGCCGCCGCGGCACAACTTCCTCACGCTGCCCCGGATCCGTTCCGAATCCCCGGCCTTCGACCTGCACCACCCGGAGATCGCCGCGCTGGACTACCTGGAGAACCACGGTGAGCCGGCCAAGCACTTCGAGGGCGTGACCCCGGCGAAGTACGACAACCCGGCGCTGGGCAAGGGCAAGAAGGGTGGGAACGCCTGATGAAGGAACAGGGCAAGATCTTCCTGGGCCTGGCGGTCTTCGTACTGGCGATGGCCATCACCTACGGTCTGTGGTCCAAGGAGGCAGCCGGTACCACCGCGCTGTTCCTGGCCTTCGGCCTGTGCGCCTTCATCGGGTACTACCTCGCCTTCACCGCCCGCCGGGTGGACAGCGGCGCGGGTGACAACCCCGAGGCGGAGGTCGCGGACGACGCCGGCGAGCTGGGCTTCTTCGCCCCGCACAGCTGGCAGCCGCTCTCGATGGCGGTCGGTGGTGCGCTGGCCTTCCTGGGCGTCATCTTCGGCTGGTGGCTGATGTTCTGGGCGGCCCCGATCATCCTGGTCGGCCTGTACGGCTGGGTCTTCGAGTTCTACCGGGGCGAGAACCAGAACCAGTAGGTTCTCCTCGCTCCGGGCGCCGGGCCGGGCATCCCTTCGGGGGTGCCCGGCCCGGCGCCGTTCTGTTGACCGGGTAAGACCGACCGGCAATAGGGCCCGCGGCGTCGCGTGCCGATAGCTCTCTCTCCCTCCTTGCCCGCCATCGGGCAGGAGGGGCCCTCGGACGCACATCCCTCGTCGCGCGCAGCGCCGCTGCGCTCTCTTCCCCCAGCCTGACGGCCGGGGGGACCCCCGCACGATGCACG
>NZ_JBSFJU010000025.1:0-114665 GCF_053598215.1 Kitasatospora sp. NPDC001175
GCGATCTCCCGGGCGGCGAGTTCCACCTCGCCCACGCCCCAGGAGCCGGCCACCACCAGTGCGACGGGACGGTCGGTGGGCAGGCCGAACCGCAGGCGCTCGCAGAGCCGTTCGTCCGTCGAGGCCGCCGGGCGGAACTCCGGCCCGACCAGCGGGCCGCTGACCAGCACGCCCCGGGCCCGGTGCCCGCGCGCCTGGGCGGCGGCGACCGGATGCAGCGCGAGGTGCAGATCGACGCCTCGTGCCACCCAGAGCGGGTGCACCGACATGTCGGTGAGGAAGGTGACCAGTGGGGCGGCGAGCCGGCCGTGTCGGCGGAGCCGGCCCAGGGCCTGGCTGGCCAGCGGGTAGGTGGACACCACGGCGCCGGTGTCGGGGCCGAGCAGCGTCCGGGTCCGGCGGGCGGCGGCGCGGGCCGCGAGCGCGCTGACCAGCGCCGCTGACCAGCGGTGCCGCTGCAGGCCCTCCAGCAGCCGGCCCCAGGCCCAGGGCGCGACCCGCAGCTCCAGTGCGTAGCTCGCGCGCAGCAGCCGGCCCCAGCCGGGCGGCAGCAGGTCCAGGAAGTCATGGCAGTCCACGGTGAGTCCGAACTGCCGCAGTCGGTCCACCAGTTCGCGGGCCGCGCCGTCGTGGCCGGCGCCGATGCTCGCGGACACCACCGTGACCCGGCCAGGCGGGGTGCGCTCCGCCGCCGACCGGCCGCCGCCCCGCGGGGCGCGCCTGCCGCCGACCAGGGCCAGGTGGCGGACCTCGTCCCCGAGCGCCGCCGCGCCGCCCGCCGTACCGCTCTCGGACGGCTCCGGGGCATGGGACTCGGGCATCTGGGGCTCCTAGGTAGTGTCGTCAAAGTGATCTTGGATAGTGGATCATGGTGCGGTGATACGTCGTCATGAGCTCTCCGATGCCGAGTGGGACCTGGTGCAGCCGCTGCTTCCCAGGCCCGGCACGGGTCGTCCGCGCCTGGACGACCGGACGGTGCTGAACGGGATCGTGTGGAAGTTCCGGACCGGGGTGGCCTGGCGGGATGTGCCGCCGCGGTACGGCTCCTGGGCCACCCTGCACACCCGATTCCGGCGCTGGGCCGAGGACGGAACCTTCGACCGGATGTTGCGGGCCGCGCAAGCGCAGGCGGACGCGGCCGGCGACATCGACTGGCTCGTATCGGTCGACTCCACCGTCGTGCGAGCCCGCCAGAGTGCCGCCGGGGCACGAAAAGGGGGACCCAAAACCAGGCGCTCGGTCGCTCCCGAGGCGGGCTGACCAGCAAACTCCACCTGGCCGTCGACGGACTTGGTCGACCGCTGGCCCTGGTTCTGACCGGCGGGAACACCAACGACTGCACCCAGTTCACCACCGTCATGGACGCGATACGAGTACCCAGAACCGGGCTGGGACGGCCCCGCACCCGTCCCAACCACGTCCTCGGCGACAAGGGCTACAGCTCCAAGGCGATCCGCGTCTGGCTGCGAAAGCGCGGCATCAGCCACACCATCCCCGAGCGGGCCGACCAGATCGCCAACCGCCTGCGGCGCGGAAGCCTCGGCGGTCGACCCGTGGCCTTCGACCGCCAGCTCTACAAGCATCGCAACGTCGTCGAACGCTGCTTCAATCGCCTGAAGCAGTGGCGAGGCCTCGCCACCAGATACGACAAAACCGCCGTCTCGTACCAAGCCGCAGCCACCCTCGCCTCACTCCTCATGTGGGCCTGACCCTTTGAGGACACTGCCTACGGCTACGGCTACGGCTACGGCCGTCCAGCCTACGGTTCGGCCGGGCGGGAACCGCCCGAGCGGCGTCAGGCGGCGATCGGACGCAGCACCGCGTAGTACGCGAACGGCGGACCGTACAGCCGGGCGACCCGCAGCCCGGCTCCCTCCGCCAGGCTGATCAGCGAGGACGGCCGGATCTGATGCCGGTCGAAGAACTCGCCGACCACCAGCCGCCCGAACGGCTTCAGCGCCCGGCGCAGCTCGGCCAGCGAACGCGCCGGATCCGGGATCTCGCCCAGCGCCGTCACCAGGTAAGCCGCATCGAACGAGCCATCCGCAAAAGGAAGTTCATGTGCGTCGGCGCAGTTCGGCACGATGTTGTCGACACCCTGCTCCTTGGCCCGGCGGCCCACATGGTCGAGCATCTCCTGCTGGATGTCCACGATGTCCAGCTGGCCGTTCGGGCCCAGCTGCGGTGCGACGTGCAGCGACTGCAGGCCGGTTCCGGGGCCTATCTCCAGGATCCTCTCGCCCTCCCGGGCCTGCAGCACGTGGTCCAGACGCTTCAGAGTCAGGAACGGCAGCGGCAGGTCGAGCAGCCAGTGCTGAGAGTACGGGTACGGCGCGGAGTCGGTGAACCACCAGGTGGCGACGGCGGCGGCAGCGCCCGCGCCGATCAATGCCCGCGAATGCCTCATAATTCCTCCCCAAATGTCCGATTGAGCCATCGAAGCATCTCTGATGGTCAATCAGTTGTGTTTGTGTGCAATCTGCTTGCGCCAGCGCCGACTTTGTCGGCAGTCGACCCGAGCGGGCCGAACGAACCGCCCGTGGACCGCCGTTGCGGCAGGCCGGGAACTTCCTGAAACGGACCGGACCGCAAGCGCCGATCACGTCACGAGCTCTTCCGTTCAGCGGCCCGGCCGAGGGAAGGTCCGGGTCGCGAGAACCGCGCAGGCCACCGCCAGCGGCAACTCGGCGAAGACCGCCATCAGCACCGCCAGCTTGAAGTCCGAACCCGGGGCAGCCGTCATGGTGTCGAACCAGGCGTCGACCAGCAGCAGGGCCGAGGTCGCGGCGGAGGTCAGGCAGGCCCGGCGGTCGCCGCGCCTGAGGAGCAGTCCGGTGGAGAGCAGGCCGAGCGCCTCAAAGCTGTCCAGACCCGTCCACGTCCAGGCCCAGTGAGAGGCCTGAGCGGTGGCCGGCAGCCCGGCGTGCAGGAAGACCAGCCAGGGAATCATCGCCAGCCCGAGCACGGTGAGGACCGTGGCCGCCCGGCGAAGCAGCAGGGGGAACGTCGAAGCGGCCGCGGCCTTCGGAAGGATCCGCGGGACACCGGAGCCCGAACCGGCGTCCACGCTGACCAGACGGAGCGAATGAACGCCGGTCAGCTGAGTGCTCGCCATGACACCTGACTCCCTCCCGTGCCCGCCCCTCGGGCACAACATCAGCATGTCGTTCGCGCGCGCCCGAGGCAGTAGCGCTCCTATCCGACTTGATGGTGGTGCTAGGTACACCTTCCGCATCCGGCGACACTGCGAGGAGATCCGGCCTGCCTCCGCCGGAACCAGTTGGGGCTGGGGTTCAGCACCTCGCCGGAACACGTCTCGGCCTCGGTCGGGGGGTGTTCTACGTGGCGGTGCTGCCGCAGTTCATCACGGCCGGGGCACCGCACCTCGCGACAGGTGTGCTGCTCACCTGCGTGCACGTGGTCGAGGGGATGCTCTGGTCGGTGGTCCTGGTCGGGTTCGCCCAGGACCTCCGCGGCTGGCTGAGCCGGCCGAGTGCCCGCAAGGTCATGGACCGGATCACCGGGGTGGTGATCCTCGGCTTCCGCGTCCGCCTCGCGTCCGCCGACTGAGGGCGGGTTTGAGGCAACTGTCAGACGCCCCCGGGGAGTTTCGACGCGCAACACTCGGTGGGCTCCCGTCAGGCCGCGTGCGGCCGGGGTACGGACTCGGGGCTGCCGTCAGGGTGGGGCAGGTGGTGGTGGATGGGCCCGGTGCCGGCGGAGAGGGGCAGGCAGCTGCCGCCCCGGCGGTGGGCGACGATCTCGGCGGCGACCGAGACGGCCGTCTCCTCGGGCGTGCGGGCACCGAGGTCCAGCCCGATCGGTGAGCGCAGCCGGGCGATCTCGGCCTCGGTGAGCCCGACCTCGCGCAGCCTGGCGTTGCGGTCCCGGTGCGTGCGCCGCGAGCCCATCGCACCCACGTACCCGACCGGCAGCCGCAGCGCGCGCTCCAGCAGGGGGATGTCGAACTTGGCGTCATGGGTGAGCACGCACAGCACGGTACGTCCGTCGATCCTCTCCAGTTGGGTGTCCAGATAGCGGTGCGGCCAGTCGACCACCACCTCGTCGGCCTCCGGGAAGCGCCGCTCGGTGGCGAAGACCGGCCGGGCGTCGCAGACGGTCACGTGGTACCCGAGGAACTTGCCGATCCGTACCACCGCTGCCGCGAAGTCGATCGCCCCGAACACGATCATCCGGGGCGCGGGCACGTAGGACTCGACGAAGAGGACGGCGACGCCGTGCCGCTCCTCGTCGCAGGGGCGCCCGTCCAGCCCGAGGACGAGCTTCCCGGACCGCCCGGCGTCCAGCATGGCGCGGGCCTCGGCGACCACGGCGCGCTCCAGCGCGGCGGTGGTGGAGGGCGCGGTGGAGAGCGAGCCGTGGTGGGCGTCGGCGGTGACGGCGACGGTGGCACCGTGCAGTCCGGCGGGACCGTCGATCACCCGGGCGAGTGCGACCGGCGTACCGGACGCGATGCATTCGATACCGACGTCCAGCCCGGGATCGGCGCCCGGCACGATCGGCTGGACGAAGACATCCAGGACGCCGCCGCAGGTCAGGCCGACCGCGAAGGCGTCCTCGTCGCTGTATCCGAAGCGTTCGAGGACCGGCCGGCCGGAGGCGAGGGCCTCCTGGCAGAGCTCGTACACCGCGCCCTCGACGCAGCCGCCGGACACCGAGCCGATCGCCTCGCCGGCGGTGTCCACCGCGAGCGCGGCGCCGGGGTCGCGCGGGGCGCTGCCGGAGACCCCGACCACGGTGGCCACGGCGAAGGAGCGCCCGGATGCGTGCCAGCTCCGCAGCTGCTCGGCGATGTCCTGCATGTCCGGGCTCCTCACGGCGGTCGGGGATAAGAGCAGAGGATGGGAACGGATGAGCGGATCACGGATCGCCGTGGCGCGGGAACCCGTCTCCCGCACCACGGCGACTGTTGCTAGTTGACGCCCAGCAGGATCGGGTTGAGCAGGACGATGTAAGCCATCGCCATGAAGGTGGTCAGACCGCCGCGGAGCTCGTTGCCGAAGGTGGAACCGCGGGCGGAGACCCTGAAGTAGGCGTCCAGCGCGTTCTTCGGCGCCCTCGCCGCGGACGACGTGGGGGAGGCGCCGGCGGCGGGTCTGTCGTCCTCGGTGGTACCGGTTTCCGTGGGGATCCGGGTCATGTCCACTCCCAAGTGTCATAGGGGGTTGGGGTGGGCGAGCCGACCTGGCCGCCGGCTGGCGGTGCGGCGCAGGGGGACTGTTCGACTCACGAGGCGCACTCGACGGCGCCTGCGGTGCGAGGTGGTGCGCACCGCTGCGGAACCCCGGCGTGGGAGAGGCAGCGGAGGGTGGGTGTGGCGGGCGCCGCGGGTTCCTGGCGCAGGGTGGTGCCCCCGGGGCTGCTGAGCCGGGCCCGATGTCCCCTCGCCCTGCTCGGGGAAGGGCCTGCCGTCGCCCCGGGGCGGTCGGTCAGAGCGTCCCGGTCAGGTGCTCCGGCCGGACCGGGATCCGGTTGAGCGCCAGGCCGGTCGCATTGCGGATCGCGGCGACGATGGACGGGGTGGCGGAGACGGTGGGGGCCTCGCCGACACCGCGCAGCCCGTACGGCGCGTTCGGGTCCGGGAGCTCCAGGATCTCCACCGGGATCGGCGGGGTGTCCAGGATGGTGGGGATCAAGTAGTCGGTGAAGGAGGCGTTCCGCACCTTCCCGTCCTTGAGGATGATCTCCTCCATGACGGCCAGGCCGAGCGCCTGGGTGCAGCCGCCCTGGATCTGGCCGATGACCGAGAGCGGGTTGAGCGCCTTGCCGACGTCCTGGACGGCGGTCAGCTCCACCACCTTGACCAGGCCGAGCTCCACGTCCACGTCGACCACGGCGCGGTTGGCGCAGAAGGAGTACTGGACGTGGCCGAAGCCCTGTCCGGTCTCCTTGTCGAACGGCTGGGTGGGACGGTGATGGTGCTCCCGGGTGAGGTCGATCGCGTCGTCGCCGAGGAGGTCGACGATGGAGATCAGCGCGCCCCGGGCCTGCGAGACCACCTTGCCGCCGAGCAGCGTCAGGTCCTTGTGGGTCCAGCCGTAGCGACGCCGGCCCTTCTCGAACAGCGCCTGCCTGACCGCCTCGGCGGCCAGCTTCACCGCGCCGCCGGTCATGTACGTCTGGCGCGAGGCGGAGGTGGAGCCGGCCGAGCCGACCTCGGTGTTGGCCGGGTGGATGGTGACGTGCTCCACGCCGAGCTCGGTGCGGACGATCTGGGCGTGCACGGTGACGCCGCCCTGGCCGACCTCGGCCATCGCGGTGTGCACCATGGCGACCGGCTCGCCGCCGATCACCTCCAGCCGCACCCGGGCGGTGGAGTAGTCGTCGAAGCCCTCGGAGAAGCCGACGTTCTTGATGCCGACCGAGTAGCCGACGCCGCGGACGATGCCCTCACCGTGCGAGGTGTTGGACAGCGCGCCCGGCAGTTGCCGGATGTCCAGGTCGTCCAGGTCCAGCGGCGGGGGCAGCGGCATGTCCTTGACCCGGCGCAGCAGTTCGGCGACCGGGGCGGGGGAGTCGATCTGCTGGCCGGTGGGCATGGAGTCGCCCTCGGACACCGCGTTCAGCTGCCGGAACTCGACCGGGTCCATGCCCAGTTCGGCGGCGAGCTTGTCCATCTGGGACTCGTAGCCGAAAGCCGCCTGCACCGCGCCGAAGCCGCGCATCGCGCCGCAGCTCGGGTTGTTGCTGTAGAGGGCGACGGCCTCCATCCGCACGTTCGGGATGACGTACGGGCCGTGGCCCAGCGAGGCGGCGTTGCCGACGACGGCGGGGGAGGCGGAGGCGTACGCGCCGCCGTCCAGCACGATCCGGGCGTCCGCGAAGACCAGCTTGCCGTCCCGGGTGGCACCGTGCTCGTAGTGCATCTTCGCCGGGTGGCGGTGCACATGGCCGAAGAAGGACTCGTCCCGGGAGTAGACGATCTTGACCGGTTTGCCGGTGTGCTGGGCCAGCAGGCAGGCGTGGATCTGCATCGACAGGTCCTCGCGGCCGCCGAAGGCGCCGCCGACACCGGCCAGGGTGAGGCGGACCTTCTCCTGCGGCAGGGCCAGCACGGGCGCCATCTGCTGGCGGTCCACGTGCAGCCACTGGGTGGCGATGTAGAGGTCGATGCCGCCGTCCTCGGCGGGGACGGCGAGGCCGGACTCCGGGCCGAGGAAGGCCTGGTCCTGCATGCCGACCTCGTAGTCACCGCTGACGATGACGTCCGCCATGGCACGGACCTCGTCACTCACGCCGAGTCCCGAGACCAGCTTCTGCGAGTGCACGATGTTGCCGGAGGCGTGCGACTTGTACTCGTGCGGCTCGTGGACGTACCCGTACTTCTCCGGGTGGAGGCACTGCTCCTCGGTGACGATCGGGGTGTGTACCCGGTACTCGACCTTGATCTTCCTCACCGCGCGGCGGGCCGTCTCCGGATGGTCGGCCGCGACCAGCGCGATCGCCTCGCCGTGGTAGCGGACCTTGTCGATGGCCAGGGCCGGCTGGTCCTGGATCTCCAAGCCGTAGTACTTGGAACCCGGGATGTCCTGGTGGGTCAGCACCGCGTAGACGCCGGGGACCTTGAGGGCCTCGGAGACGTCCACGCTCAGGATGTCGGCCCGGGGGTGCGGCGAGCGCAGCGCCATGCCCCAGAGCATGTCCTCGTGCCACAGGTCGGAGGAGTACGCGAACTCGCCCTTGACCTTGAGCGTGCCGTCAGGGCGCAGCGGCGAGCCGCCGATGCCGTCCTTGCTCGCCTGGCGGATGTCCTGGAGGTTCTTCTGACCCTGGATCGTGCGGGTGCTCGGTCCACCCGCCCCTGCTTCGCTCGTGCGGTGGCTTCGCCGGGCGCTGTGCCGAATGATCCGCTCGCTCATGCCCCGGAACCCTTCGCGCACTTGCGGGCGGAGGCGAGCCGCACCGCATCCATGATCTTCTCGTAACCGGTGCAGCGGCACAGGTTGCCCGACAGCGCCTCGCGGATGTCGGCGTCGCTCGGCTGCGGGTCCTGCTCCAGCAGCGCGTCGGTCTGCACCAGCAGCCCCGGGGTGCAGAAGCCGCACTGCACGGCGCCGGCGTCGACGAAGGCCTGCTGGACCAGGCCCAGTTCGCCGTTCTCACCGGTCAGGCCCTCGACGGTGCGGACCTCGCGGTCCTGCACCTGGCCGGCTGCGACCAGGCACGAGCAGACCGGGACGCCGTCCAGGTAGACCGTGCAGGAACCGCACTCGCCCTGCTCGCAGGCGTTCTTCGAGCCCGGCAGGCCGACTCGCTCGCGCAGCACGTACAGCAGGCTCTCGCCCTCCCAGACGTCGTCCGCCTCCACCGGCTTGCCGTTGGCGGTGAAAGTGACCCTCATGCCGCGCTCCTGATCTGCTTGCCGTAGTCGTTCCAGGTCCAGGTGAGGGTGCGGCGGGCCATCACGGCCAGCGCGTGCCGCCGGTAGTCGGCGGTGCCCCGGACGTCGTCGATCGGGGAGGCGGCGGCCTTGACCAGCTCGCCGAACTCCTGGATCACCTCGGCGCCGAGCAACTCGCCCGACTCCCACAGGCCCCGCCGGGCCAGCACGCCCTGCAGGTACTCCTCGGCTTCGACGGCGCGGCGCGGGGTGGGGGCGGCCGAGCCGATGCCGGTTCCGACGGTGCGGGTCCTGGGGTGCAGAGCGAACCCGAAGGCGCAGACGGCGATCACCATCGCGTTGCGGGTGCCGATCTTCGAGAACTGCTGCGGGCCGTCGGCGACCGGGATGTGCACCGCGCGGATCAGCTCGTCGGCCTCCAGGCAGTTGCGCTTCACCCCGACGTAGAAGTCGTCGATCGGGATCATCCGGGTGCCGCGCACCGAGGCCGCCTCGACGAACACGTCGCGTCCGGCCGCCAGCAGTGCGGGGTGCGAGTCGCCGGCGGGCGAGGCCGCGCCGAGGTTGCCGCCGACCCCGCCGCGGTTGCGGATCTGCGGGGAGCCGACCGTGTGCGCAGCCAGGGCGAGGCCCGGCAGCGGACCGGACAGCTCGTTGATGATCCGGGTGTACGGGACCGAGGCGCCGAGCCGCACCACGTCGCCGTCGATCGACCATTCGGTGAGCTCGGTGATGCGGTTCAGGTCGAGAATCGCGGACGGCCGGTGCACGTCGAAGTTCAGCTCGACCATGACGTCCGTACCACCCGAGATGGGCAGCGCGGTCGGGTGCTCGGCCTTCGCCGCGAGCGCCTCGTCCCAGGTGGCGGGCCGAAGGAACTCCATGCGGGTGTCTCCTCAAGTCGTCGCCGACCGGACCGTGGGCACAGTTCCCAGAACCCGGTGTTCGGACCGTGCCGCCGCCTCGTTGCCGGGTGGTCGCGGCCTGGTCACCGGGTGTGTCCGGCGGCGTGTGGCCAGTGAACCGCTGTGACCGGGCCCACTGGCAGTCACCGATGGCATGAAGCCCTTGCCCTGCTCCTGCCGGACATCCTGTACGTTCCTCTAAGGCGGACAATCGCCCTGTAGAGCGGACCGTCCACCGCTATCTACGACCGTAATCCGGCCGTGATTCCGAAGCTACGGGTCCGTGACCCGGATGCCGACCGGTACGTGACACCGACCGATCGGCCCCGGGCACACCGCGACCCGCTCACCCTCACTCAGACGAAGGAGTCTGCGGATGCGCGTCCGTGACCTGCTCGCCCCCGGTGCCCCTCGGCTGCGCCTGCTCGCCGCCGAGGAAGAGCTCGACCGGCAGGTCAGCGGTGTCATGACCACGGACCTGCAGGACCCGGGCCGCTACCTGCACGGCGGCGAGCTGGTGCTCACCGGGATGCTCTGGCGAGGCGGACCCGAGGACTCCGAACGGTTCGTGCGGACCCTCGTGGCCGGCGGCGCGGTCGCGCTCGCGGCCGGCGAGGCCGAGGTCGGCCCGGTGCCCGATGACCTGGTGGAGGCCTGCCGCCGGCACCGGCTGCCGCTGCTCGCCGTCCCCGACGACATCGCCTTCTCCACCCTCACCGAGTTCATCGGCCGCCAGGTCTCCGCCGACCGGGCCGCCGACCTCGCCGCCCTGGTCGACCGGCACCGGCTGCTGGTCTCCGCCGCGGGCGGCGGCGGCCTGGACGCCGTGCTGGACCTGCTCGGCGGCGACCTCGACCTGGACTGCTGGGTGCTCGCCCCCACCGGACGGGTGGTCGCCGGACCGGCCGACCGGCTCCCGGCCGCGGACCGGGACCAGCTGGTCCGCGCCCACCTCAGCGCCGAGCGGCAGCGCCGCCGCCCCCCGCACCGGGCCCGGCTGGACTCCGGCTCGTACTCGCTGCTACCCGCCTCCGCCACCCCCGAGAGCGAATCGCCGCTGGCCGACTGGGTGCTCGTGGTGGCCGGCGACATCACCGAGTGGACCGCCAAACGCCAGCAGCTGGCCGAGAACCTGGCCCGGCTGGTCGCCGCCGAGCGCACCCGGCGCGACGAGGGCCGCCGGCTGCGCCGCCGGCTGGCCGACGAGGTGCTGACACTGCTTCAGCGCGACGCCGACCCGACCGAGATCAGCAGGACGCTGTACGCCTCCGCGGCCATGGCCGCCCGGTTCGAGGGACCGGAGCAGAAGTCGCTCACCGCGGGCGGCAGTTGGCTGGTGCTCAGCGCCGAAGGTACAGGTCTACCCGAGGGGGTGGTGCGCTCAATCCTGGAGGAAGCCCTCACCGATGCCACCGACCGCGCGCTGGTGGCCGGCGCCGGCACCGGCGCCGTGGTGGTGCTGCCCGCCTTCGAATCCGGCGTCCCCGCCGAGGCGTTGCGCGAACTGCTCGCCCCGTTGGAGGCCGGACTCGGCTCCGAGAGCCGGATCACCCTCGGTGTCTCCGCTCCCGCATCGGAGGCCGGTGGACTGCGCGGCGCCCTGGAGGAGGCCAGGCACGCCCGCCGGATCGCCGCAGCCAGGATCGGCCGGGTCTGCGTCGCCGGTCCCGAGGAACTCGCCTCGCACGTGCTGCTGCTGGCCGCCGTCCCGGACGAGGTCAGGCGCGCCTTCCGAAGCCGCCTGCTGGACAAGGTGATCGCCTACGACCTCGAGCACCAGGCCGACCTGGTCCGCACCCTGGAGGCCTTCCTGCGCTCGGACGGCTCCTGGACCCGCTGCGCGGCCGGGCTCCACGTCCACGTCAACACCCTGCGCTACCGGATCGGCCGGATCGAGGAGCTGACCGGCCGCGACCTCTCCCGCCTGGAGGACCGGGTCGACTTCTACCTGGCCCTCGAACTGGCCTGAGCGGCGCGGGTACCCGGGCGGGCCCCGTGCCGCCGGGCGCGCGCCGGGTCAGGGAGCGACCCGGAAACCGAACTTCTGCGCGGCGGCCGCCTTGGCGACCTCGGCGGCCGCCGCCGGCGAGCTGTCCACCCGCCAGTCGGTGGGCTGCTTGCTGCCCGGCCACTGCCTGCTCAGGTCGTACCAGACCAGGCCGACCATGCCGTCGCTGGCCGCCGCGCCCGCGAACAGGTCGTCGATCTGGGCCACCTTGCGCGGGCCCTCGGCGACGCCGGTCTCGGCGATCAGCAGGGGCTTGGCGGAGAAGGACCTGACGGAACGGATGGTCGGGGCGAACAGGGTGCGGTAGTCGCTGCCGTCCTGCGGGCCGTAGTAGCCGATCAGCCCGACCCAGTCGAGGTAGTCGTCGCCGGGGTAGTACGGGCGCAGCGCCGCCGGGGTGCCGGAGTCGCTGACGTGCGGGGTCCAGACCCAGATCACGTTGGTGGTGGCCTGGGCCCGGAAGACGTCGTGGATGTGCCGCCAGGCGCTGACGAAGTCCGCCGCCGTCGCGTGGCCCGGTCCCCAGGCGGTCCAGCCGCCGTTCATCTCCGGCGCGAAGCTGATCACCAGCGGTCCCCGGTACGAGCGGACCTGCTGGGCGAACCTGGTGAGGTAGGCGTCCTCGCCGCCGGAGGTGATCCTGGCGAGCGGGGCCTGCTCGGGGACCCAGCTGAGCATCGGCACCTGGCCGTTGCCCCACAGCTTGGCGTTGCCCGCGGGATCGAAGTCGTCGCCCCACTCCTGGTAGTACTCGCGGATGTCCGGCTGGTGCCCGGCCTTGGCACCGAACGCGTTGACCGGCGCGAGATCGCCGACCGCCCCGTCGGACGCCACGCCGAACAGCCGGCCGCCCGGCTTGCGCAGGGCGGAGACGTCGTAGGGCGGGGCCGACGGCGAGGCCGTCGGGGCGGCGGAAGCCGCGCCGCTCGCCGGAACCGCGGCGGTGTCACCGGGAGAACTGCAGGCCGTGAGGAGCAGCGGCACGGCTACGGCCAGGGCGGCCGCACGGTGGGTCCGGAGCCGGGATCCACGGGCGGCGGGAGCGGTTCTGATCAAGGGTGGCCGTTCCTGAGCGGGATGGTTCGGGCCGGTTGCATCGGCCGGCTTCCGCGCATCCTATGAGGTCATCGCACGGGTGCATGAAGTGTCATGTTCCAGGAGGAATTGCAATCAGGTCACAAGGGATGCACAGATCCACCCAAATCGAACATTGACGCTGATTTATCTAATGAGCGTGCATTACCGTCCCCCCTTGCGTTAGACGCCGCAGCTCCACCCCTTCGGAAAGGCCCGCCCTCGGTGGCACCCACTCTTCTTCGGTCCGAGCACCCAGACTCCGGACCGATCCCCCCGCCGACGGACCACTCACCGGTCTTCGTCGACCAGTCCGGTGCCCGCGGCCGCAGGCTGCGCGGCTTCGGCTGGGTGGTCGGGCTGGCCAGCGCGATGGTCGCGGCGGCGCTCAGCAGCAGTCTGATCGGCATGCAGTCCCAGGCCCCGGCCCTGCAGGTGCCGCCCCAGCCGTCCAGCACCATCGCGAGCCCCGGACCGAGCGGCACCGGCCTGCCAACCGCGCTCGGTTCACCGATGGGGAGCCCGCCGCCGGCCACCGGTTCGGCCCCGGCCGCCGGCCCGTCGGCCTCCCACGGCGCGGCCACCGGCCCGTCGGCTTCCCACAGCGCGGCCGCCGGCAGCGCGAAGCCCTCGGCGAGCGCCTCGCACCCGGCGGGCCCTGCGGGAGGCACGCCGACCGCGGTGACGGCGCACAGCACCCACTCACCCACGCCACAGGCCGGCAACCACCCGGCGAAGCCGCAGCCCACGGCCCAGGCCAGCCACCACTGACCCACCCCGCCCGGCGGCCGGAAGCCGCCCGGCGAGGCCGCGGCCCATGGTCCGGCCCAGCCACCACCTACCTCACCCACGTCCCGGATCCAGGTACCCCATGTCCCGCCATCAGCGCCGACGGCAGTCCGTCCTTCGGCCGCGCCGGCTAGCCGCCCCACCTCTGCGCTTCTTCCTGCCGGTGTCACTGCTGGTCTGCCTGCTCGCCATGCTGGTGCTGCGCGGCATGGCCACCAACGAGGTCTTCCACGACGAGCGGATCGCCGTCTCGGTCGACAAGACCACGGTGCCGCCGAACCTGCTGACCGGCGGGCCGATCATCGACGCCCGCGGGGACAAGAACGATCACCCGGTCAGCTACTCCGTCCCCGACCACACCGTGGTGCTGAGCTTCGACGACGGCCCGGACCCGAAGTGGACGCCGAAGATCCTCGATCTGCTGGCGGCCCACCACATCCACGCCACCTTCTTCGTCACCGGTTCGATGACCGCGCACAACCCGGACCTGATCCGGAGGATCGTGGCCGGCGGTCACGAGATCGGGGTGCACACCTTCACCCACCCCGACCTGGCGCTGCAGTCCAGGACCAGGCTCGGCTGGGAGCTCGGTCAGACCCAGCTGGCACTGGCCGGGGTCGCGGGCGTGCACTCCTCGCTCTTCCGCCCGCCGTACTCCTCCACCGCGGACGCGCTGGACGACTGGACCTGGCCGGTGACCAAGGACGTCGGCAGGCGCGGCTACCTCACCGCCTTCATCGACTCGGACACCGACGACTGGAAGCGCCCCGGCGTGGACGCGATCGTCAAGGCCGCGATGCCCAAGGTGCCCGGCAAGGGCGAACTGGTCCTGCTGCACGACGCCGGCGGCGACCGCTCGCAGACGGTGGCGGCGCTCGGCCAGATCATCGACAAGCTCCAGACCGAGAACTACCGCTTCGCCAGCATCGGCGAGGCGCTCGGCGCCTCCGCCACCATGGTCCCGGTGCACGGCTACCAGCTCTGGGCGGGGAAGGCGTTCATCCTCTGCACCCAGTTCTCCGTCCAGGTGCTGCCCTGGCTGGTCGGGCTGTTGGCGGTGGTCGGCGCACTGGTCTTCGCCCGGTTCGCGCTGATGCTGGTGCTGGCCACCCGCCACGCCCGCCGCTCGCGCCGCCCGGACTTCTCCTGGGGGCCGCCGTTGACCGCGCCCGCGACGGTGCTGGTACCCGCCTACAACGAGCGCGAGTGCATCGCCAACACCCTCAACTCACTGGCGGCCAGCGACCATCCGATCGAGATCATCGTCATCGACGACGGGTCCACCGACGGCACCTCGGAGATCGTCGAGGAACTCGCCCTGCCAGGCGTCAGGTTGATCCGGCAGCCCAACGGCGGCAAGTCCACCGCCCTCAACAACGGCATCGCCAACGCCTCCCACGACATCGTGGTGATGATGGACGGCGACACCGTCTTCGAGCCGTCCACCGTACGGGAGTTGATCCAGCCGTTCGCCGATCCGGGCGTCGGCGCGGTCGCCGGCAACGCCAAGGTCGGCAACCGGAACACCCTGATCGGCGCCTGGCAGCACATCGAGTACGTGATGGGCTTCAACCTCGACCGCCGGATGTACGACTCGCTCAACATCATGCCGACCATCCCCGGGGCGATCGGCGCGTTCCGCCGCAGCGCCCTGGTCCAGGTCGGCGGCATGAGCGACGACACCCTGGCCGAGGACACCGACATCACCATGGCCATGCTCTGCGAGGGCTGGCGGGTGGTCTACGCCGAGCGGGCCAGGGCCTGGACCGAGGCTCCGGCCAGCATGCAGCAACTGTGGTCGCAGCGGTACCGGTGGAGCTACGGCACCATGCAGGCGATGTGGAAGCACCGCCGAGCCGTCCTCGACCGGGGCCCGGCGGGCCGCTTCGGCCGGGTCGGCCTGCCGCTGGTGGTGCTCTTCGGCGTGCTGGCTCCGCTGCTCGCCCCGCTGATCGACCTGTTCCTCCTCTACGGGGTGCTCTTCGTGGACGCCCCGGCCACCCTCGGCGCCTGGGCGGCCGTGCTGCTGGTCCAGGGCGGCCTCGCCTGGTACGCCTTCCGGCTGGACGGCGAGAAGCCCTGGCACCTGGTCACCCTGCCGGTCCAGCAGGTGGTCTACCGGCAGCTGATGTACCTGGTGCTGCTCCAGTCCTCGATCACGGCGGTGACCGGCGGCCGGCTCCGCTGGCAGAAACTACGGCGCACCGGCGAGGTCGCCGCGCCGATCGTGGAGGTCTGAGCATGTCCGAGTCCTACGCCTTCGTCCCGGACCTGCACACCGAGACCCTCCAGCTGCGGATCCCCCGGCCGGCCCCCGAGAGCCTGTCGGCCGAGCAGGCCGCCGAGGACGTGCCCGCGCCCCGCAAGGGCGGGCGCGACCGCTACCTCGACCTGCTGCGGGCCCTGGCCCTGGGCCGAGTGGTGCTGTACCACAACTTCGGCTGGGCCTGGCTGCCACTGGTCTTCCCGTCGATGGGCGTGATGTTCGCGCTGGCCGGATCGCTGATGGCCCGTTCGCTCAGCCGTCCGGCGCTCAGCGTCATCCGCGGCCGACTGCGCCGGCTGCTGCCGCCGATGTGGCTGTTCGGCGCGATCCTGATCACCGCGATGGTGCTGGACGGCTGGGGCCCGAACTCCGACGGGCACCCGGCCGTCTGGTGGGGCGAGCTGGCGTTCTGGGTGCTGCCGGTGAGCACCCCGCCGTTCGGCGACAACCTGCACGGCTTCCACGGCATCGTCGAGCCGACCTGGGCCGAGCAGATCGCGGTGCCGCTGTGGTACCTGCGGGCCTACCTCTGGTACGTGCTGCTCTCGCCGCTGATGCTGAAGGCGCTGCGCAGGCAGCCGTGGATCACGGTGTTCACCCCGCTCGCGCTGTCGATCCTGATCAACTCCGGCCTGTTCGACCAGGAGGGGAGGATCTGGGAGACCGTCACCGACTTCACCACCTTCGGCTCCTGCTGGATCCTCGGCATGGCCCACCAGGAGGGCCTGCTGCGCAAGCTGCCGCAGTACCTGGCCCCGTCGGTGGCGCCGCTGATCATGGTGGCGGGCCTGTGGTGGCTGCTCAGCCGGCCGGTGGACGACCCGACCGTCCCCAGCGACCTGGACAGCGTCCCGATCGCCCAGGCCGTCTGGTCCTTCGGGTACGTCCTGCTGCTGCTCCACCTCAGCCCGTCCTGGGAGCGCTGGCCGCGGCCGCTGGAACGGTGGAACGGTCTGATCAGCCTGCTGAACGCACGGGCGGTCAGCGTCTACCTGTGGCACAACACCGCGCTGGTGCTGGCCATCCCGATCATCGACCGGCTCTGGGACGTCGACTTCATGTTCCAGCACGGCCAGTGGCTGCTTCGCAGCCACTGGTTCCCGCTGATGATCGCAATCCCGCTGATCGCCCTGTTCGTCCTCTGCTTCGGCTGGATGGAGGACCTGGCGGCGAAACGTTCACTCAGGCTGTTCCCGTGGCCGCGCCGACAGCTCGGCAAGCGCCGGGCCGCACTCGCCGCCTGACCGGGGGCTGGGAGAGCCCTGGGCGGCGGGTGAACCGCTCCCGAGTGCCGCCTGGGAATACGAGAGGGGCCCGCCGAATCGTTTCGGCGGGCCCCTCGGGCTGTGTCCGGGTCAGTGCTGGACCGGGATGATCCCCGTCAGCCACTTGAACGCCTCGGGGAGCGCGTTGCTCCAGACGTCCGTGGTGTGCGCGCCGTTGAGCTCCTGGACGGTGACCGTGGTCGGCGCCTTGGCGGCGGCCTTCACGGCGAGGGCGCCCTCGTAGCCGTCGCCCTTGGCACCGGCCATGAAGAGCGCGACCTTCGGCGGGGTGGCGGCGGTCTTCAGGATGTTCAGCGGGTTGGAGATCTCCCGCAGGTGCGGGTCCTTCGCGGTGAGCGAGGCCGACTCCGCGGACGGGTCGTTGTAGCCGGAGAGGCTGATGCCGGCCCGGTAGCGGTTGGGGTGCGAGACGGCGAGCTTCTCGGCGCAGTGGCCACCGGCGGAGTAGCCGGCCACGGCCCAGCGGTCGGCGGAGTCGTCCACCCGGAAGTTGTCCATGATCATCTGCGGCACGTCACGGGTGAGCCAGGTCTCCGCGTTGACCTTGCCGGGGACGTCGGCGCAGCCGGTGTCGGTGGTGTTGCCCAGCAGCTCGGTGCGCGGCGAGACCAGGACGAACGGGGCGACCTGGCCGTTCTCCATCAGCGGCTTGAGCTTCTTGGTGACGTACAGCGACCCGAACCAGGTGGAGGAGGAGCCCGGCCAGCCCGGCAGCAGCTCGACGACCGGGAACTTCTTGTCCTTGTACGCCGGGTCGTCGTACTGCGGCGGCGTCCAGACCACGACCTCGCCGTCCACGCCGGAGAGCTGGCCCTTCAGGTCGGTGGTCTTGACGTCCTTGGGGACCTTGGGGTCGTCGACCGACTTGAACTGCTGGATGACCTTGGGCCGGTCCGAGGCGCCCTGGCCGGGAGCCGCGTTCGGGTCCTCCTTCGGCACCTCGGGCACGGCCCGGATGTGGTTGCCGGTACCCAGCAGGTCGTCCCAGTTGCCGTAGATCAGGTTGGCGTTGTTGACGAGTACGAAGACCATCAGGACGGCTGTGATCTGCGTGAACAGGATCATGATCAGCCGGGTCAGGAACTGCAGCGGCTTGGGACCGCGAACCCGCCCCCAGAGCAGCATGGCAACCGCGATCGAGATCGGCACGAGGACGATCGTGAGGATCAGAAATGGTTTACCTGTCAGTTGCATCTAACTTCTCGTATCCGGGTCGCAGGCCGCCCGGGCGCCACTCGCCCGGCACGCGCACCGATGGGATCAGACGGTCTCGAACGGGAGATCAGTTGCTCTTGAAGCTGACGGAAAGCTGAGAGGAACGTCACATGTTGCTGGGAACCGGCTAAGTGCGGGGACAAGTTTGCCACCTGCCCCCGGAGGCGCGTCCAACGGCCCTGGCTCTGCTGCGGAGTTTGCGGACCTGCCGTGCCGTCACCCGCGCGGCGGTGCGGCGCGGGGCCCGTGCTGACCTGGGGGAGAACGCACCGACAATGGGAGGTATGCCAAGAACCGTAACGATGCTCCTCGCCCTTGCCCTGCTGACGGCAGGCTGCAGCAGTACCGGCGGCCTCCGCGCCGAGCAGGCCCGCAGCCGGGCGGCGAGCACGGCGGGCGGCGCGGTCGACACCCCCCGCTGGAAGATCGCCATGATCACCCACGCCGGGGCGGGCGACGCCTTCTGGGACACCGTCCGCAAGGGCGCCGAACAGGCCGCGGCCAAGGACAACATCACCTTCCTCTACTCCAACGACGCGCAGACCCAGGGCCAGGTCCAGCTGGTCGACGCCGCCATCGACCAGAAGGTCGACGGGATCCTGGTCACGCTGGCCAAGGGCGAGGCGATGGCCGCCCCGCTGGCCCGGGCCAAGGCCGCCGGCATCCCGGTGATCAGCATCAACTCCGGCCAGGAGTTCTCCGCCCGCTTCGGCGCGCTCACCCACATCGGGCAGGACGAGACCACCGCCGGACAGGCGGCCGGTACGGCCCTGGGCACCCGGGGCCGCAAGGACGTCCTGTGCGTGATCCACGAGCAGGGCAACATCGGCCAGGAGCAGCGCTGCTCCGGCGCCAAGGGCGCGTTCAACGGGCAGCTGGAGACCCTCTACGTGAACGGGGTCAACCTGCCCGACGCCCGGTCGGCGATCGCCGCCAAGCTCCAGGCCGACCCCGGCCTGGACACCGTCCTCACCCTCAGCGCCCCGCTCGCCGCCACCGGACTGCAGGCCGTCAAGGACGCGGGGCGCAGTGTCGAGGTGGACACCTTCGACCTCAACACCCAGGTGGTGGACGGACTGAAGTCGGGCGCCGTCGGCTTCGCCGTGGACCAGCAGCCCTACCTGCAGGGCTACGAGGGCGTGGACCTGCTCTGGCTCTACCGCTACAACCTGGACGCCCTCGGCGGCGGCAAGCCGGTGCTCACCGGACCCCAGGTGCTCACCAAGGACGACGCCCCCGCGCTCGCCCAGTACGTCGCGCGGGGTACCCGATGAGCGGCACCGACCTACTCGCCCAGGAGCGGCCGCTGCGCCGCCGGCACCACCACTCCCGCCCGGAACTCGGCGCGCTGCTCGCCGCCGTCGCGGTCTTCGTCTTCTTCTCCCTGGCGGCTGAGAGCTTCCTGCGGCCCTCCTCGATCGGCACCGTGCTCTACACCGCCTCCACCATCGGGATCATGGCGGTGCCGGTGGCGCTGCTGATGATCGGCGGCGAGTTCGACCTCTCGGCCGGGGTCGCGGTCACCACCGCCGCGCTGACCTCCTCGATGATCTCGTACCAGTTCACCGCGATCACCTGGGTCGGGGCGCTGGTCTCGCTGGCGGTCGCGCTGGGGATCGGCGCGCTGAACGGCTGGCTGCTGGCCCGGACCGGCCTGCCCAGCTTCATCGTGACGCTGGGCACCTTCCTGATGCTCACCGGCGCCAACCTGGGCGTCACCAAGGTGATCTCCGGCACGGTCTCCACCAAGTCGATCGCCGACATGCAGGGCTTCGCCTCCTGCCACTGGCTGTTCGCCTCCGAGGTCACCATCGGCGGGCTGACCCTGAAGGCCACGGTGTGGTGGTGGCTCGGCCTGATGCTGCTCGGCAGCTGGATCCTGCTGCGCACCCGCTTCGGCAACTGGATCTTCGCGGTCGGCGGCGATGCCGCGGCCGCCCGCGCGGTCGGGGTCCCGGTGGCCCGGACCAAGACCTTCCTGTACCTCGGCGTCGGCTTCTGCGCCTGGGTGCTCGGGCAGCACCTGCTGTTCTCCTTCGACACCGTGCAGTCGGGGGAGGGCGTCGGCAACGAGCTGATCTACATCGTGGCGGCGGTGATCGGCGGCTGCCTGATCACCGGCGGCTACGGTTCGGTGGTCGGCTCCGCGCTCGGCGCACTGATCTTCGGCATGACCAGCAAGGGCATCGTCTATGCCGAGTGGAATCCGGACTGGTTCAAGTTCTTCCTCGGCGCGATGCTGCTGCTGGCCGCGCTGTTGAACCACTGGGTCAAGCGACGGGCGGAGCGGGGGCCGGGCAAGTGACACTGCTGGAACTCAACGAGGTCGGCAAGGCCTACGGGGCCGTCCGGGCGCTGGAGGGCGTCTCGCTGACGGTCGAGCAGGGGCGGATCAGCTGCGTGCTGGGCGACAACGGCGCGGGCAAGTCCACCCTGATCAAGATCATCGCCGGACTGCACCAGCACGACGAGGGCAGCTACGCCATCGCCGGTGAACAGGTCCGGCTCAGCTCGCCCCGGCAGGCGCTGGACCGCGGCATCGCCACGGTCTACCAGGACCTGGCCGTGGTTCCGCTGATGCCGGTCTGGCGGAACTTCTTCCTCGGCGCCGAACTCGGCCGCTTCCGCCTCGACGTACCCCGGATGCGCCGCATCACCCAGGAGGCCCTGGAGAAGATGGGCATCGACCTGCATGACGTGGACCAGCCGATCGGCACGCTCTCCGGCGGTCAGCGTCAGTGCGTGGCGATCGCCCGGGCCGTCCACTTCGGCGCCAAGGCGCTGATCCTGGACGAGCCGACGGCCGCACTCGGCGTCAAGCAGTCCGGCGTGGTGCTCAAGTACGTCGCCGCCGCCCGGGACGCCGGGCTCGGCGTGGTGCTGATCACTCACAACCCGCACCACGCCTATCTGGTGGGCGACCACTTCACCCTGCTCAAACGAGGGAGGATGGCGGGTAGCCATCCGCGCTCGGAGATCAACCTGGAACGGCTCACCACCGAGATGGCGGGCGGCTCCGACCTGGCCGAACTCTCCCACGAGCTCGGCCGCACCGACCCGAAGGAGCATCCGCCGACGTGACCGTCATCCCGAGCGGCACCGCCAGGCCGCCAGTGCTGCCCACCCTGTTCGGCCTCGGCCCGCGCAATGCCGACCGGCGCCGGCGCGCACTGCCCCCGAGCGTGCTGCGGCTGCCCACCATCGGCGTGGACATCGGCGGCACCAAGGTGGTCGCCGGAGTGGTCGACGGCGAGGGCAAGGTGCTCGACCGGCTGCGGACCGAGACCCCGGACAAGAGCAAGAGCGCCAAGGTGGTCGAGGACGTCATCGTCGAACTGGTGCTGGAGCTGGCCGACCGGCACGACGTCCACGCGGTCGGCATCGGCGCGGCTGGCTGGGTGGACGCGGACCGCTCGCGGGTGCTCTTCGCACCGCACCTGAACTGGCGCAACGAACCGCTGCAGGAGGCCCTGAGCGAGCGGTTCCGCTTCCCGGTGGTGGTGGAGAACGACGCCAACGCCGCCGCCTGGGCCGAGTGGCGCTTCGGGGCCGGCCGGGGCGAGGACCACATGGTCATGATCACCCTCGGCACGGGCATCGGCGGCGCGGTGGTCCGGGACGGCTTCGTGGACCGCGGCAAGTACGGCCTGGCGGGCGAGTTCGGCCATATGCAGGTGGTCCCGGGCGGACACCGCTGCCCCTGCGGCAACCGGGGCTGCTGGGAGCAGTACTCCTCCGGCAACGCACTGGTCCGGGAGGCACGCTCGCTGGTCGAGGAGGAGTCGCCGGTGGTCGAGCCGCTGCTCGCCCGCGCGGGCGGTGGTCGGGAGGGCATCACCGGCCCGCTGGTCACCGAGGCCGCCCGGGCGGGCGACCCGGTCGCCGTCGAACTCCTCTACGACATCGGCCACTGGCTCGGCGTCGGCATCGCCAACCTGGCCGCCGCCCTCGACCCCGGACGGTTCGTCATCGGCGGCGGCGTCTCGGACGCGGGCGACCTGCTGCTCGGCCCGGCCCAGGAGGCTTTCAAACGCACCCTCACCGGCCGCGGCTTCCGCCCCGAGGCGCAGATCGTGCACGCAGCCCTCGGCAACGAGGCCGGCCTGGTCGGCGCAGCCGACCTGGCCCGCCAGGTCGCCCGGCGCTTCCGCACCATCAAGCGCCGGCGCTCCGAACGGGCCCACCTGGCCTGAGCCGGGCGCCTCGACCGCGTCGGGTGTGGTGGGCAAGGGGCCGGGCAGGTCCCGGCCGGGCAGAAGATCCGTCAGGCGGCGTGCCAGCGGTCGCGGCCGTCGGAGGTGCGGCCGCAGACCATGGGCGTGCCCTTCGAGGTGATACCGGTGGCGCCCTCGGGGGAGCAGAACGCGCCCGGGTGGACGACCGGGCCCGAGCCGCCGCCCGTGGCGCTGCCTCCGGAGCCGGTTCCTCCGGACGAGTGGCCGCCGGAGCCTCGATGGGTTGTCGGCGGCGGGCGGTATGTTCGGGGTGGGAGCCCTGCCGAGGGGTTTCCGTCCCTTGTCCGCACCAGCTCCGCACGCCCGGGAAGGCCGCCCGTGACCGTCCGAATCGCCACCTGGAACATCAACTCCGTGACCGCCCGGCTCCCCAAGCTGCTGGAGTGGCTCGACGGCGCCAAGCCGGACGTGCTCTGCCTCCAGGAGCTCAAGTGCGCCACCGACTCCTTCCCCTTCGAGGCGGTCAAGGAGCTCGGGTACGAGGCGGCCGCCCACGGCACCGGCCGGTGGAACGGCGTGGCGATCCTCTCCAAGCTCGGCCTCACCGACGTCGTCCGTGGCCTGCCCGAGCAGCCCGGCTACCTGGCCGACGACGCACTGCTGCCCGAGACCGAGCCGCGCGCCATCGCGGCCACCTGCGGACCGGTCCGGGTCTGGTCGGTGTACGTGCCCAACGGCCGCGAGGTCGACCACGCCCACTACCGCTACAAGCTGGAGTGGCTGGAGGCGCTGCGCCGGTCCGTCCTGGAGGACGCCGCCGGGGCCCGTCCGTTCGCCGTGCTCGGTGACTTCAACGTCGCCCCGACCGATGAGGACGTCTACGACCGCGCGGCCTTCGAGGGCCTTACCCATGTCACCGAGCGTGAGCGGGCCGCCCTCGCCGCCCTTCAGACGGCCGGCCTGCAGGACGTCGTGCCCCGCCCGCTGAAGTACGACCGCCCGTACACCTACTGGGATTACCGCGCCCTCTGCTTCCCCAAGAACCGCGGCATGCGGATCGACCTCACCTACGGCAACAAGCCCTTCGTCGAGGCCGTCAGCGACAGCTACGTCGACCGCGAGGCCCGCAAGGGCAAGGGCACCTCGGACCACGCGCCCGTGGTGGTCGACCTGGCTCTGTAGCCCGTATGGCCCGGCGGGCCGCGCCGGGTGGGTGGTCTACCCGAACGGGCCCGTGCGGTGGCCGCCGGTGTCGGCGCTGCCTAGCGTCATGGGCGACAGGGCGTAGTCGTTCGATCACGTGGACGACCAAGTCCCCGGCTGCGCCCGAGAACCTGGAGGTACGGGCATGCGCATCACGCGTACGGCCGCAGCTCTGCTAGGTGGCTCGGCTCTGGTCGCGGTCGCGGTCCCGGCGGCAATCGGTTCAGCGACGCCCGAGACGGCGGTCAAGGCCGCTGAACCGATCCTGGTCAGCCCGGCCGCGGCGACTCCCGGACAGTCGGTCACGGTCAGCGTGGCCTGCGGGAACAACGCGGAGCGGAGTGTGACCGCCAACTCGCAGGCATTCTCCACAGGCAAGGCCGCGCTCAGCGCGGACTCGGACGGGAAGTACCGCGGCACGGTGCTGCTGGCGGCCAAGGAGGAACTGGCCAGGCTGGCAGGCGGCAAGTCCGGCAGTAACGACAACAAGTGGGGCGTTGACGGCAAGTGCCCGGACGGGAGGAGCTTCGCCGGGGCCGTCGAGGTGGCACTGGCCACTGCCGCGGGGGCCGTGATGAACGCCGCACCCGCAGCTGACCCCGGTGGCGGGGACTCCGGGAACAAAGCGGGCGGGCAAGGCCGGGACAACGGCTCGGGTCGTGACAACAATGGTGCTGGCCGAGACACCGGTGCCGGTCGCGACAACGGCTCCGGCCATGACGGCGGTGGGAACGGCTCCGGCCACGACAACGGCTCGGGGCGGGACAGCGGCTCCGGCCATGACAACGGCTCGGGTCGGGACAGCGGCCGAGGGCAGAGCGGGAACGGCCACGACGGCGGTTCGGGCCGCGACAACGGCTCCGGCCATGACAACAATTCCGGCCGCGACAACGGCTCGGGCCGCGACAACGGCTCGGGTCGGGACAGCGGCCGAGGGCAGAGTGGGAACGGCCACGACGGTTCCTCCGGCCGGTACCCCCACGGTGGTATGGGCACCGGCCTCGGCGGTTCGATCGCCAGTGACCCGAAGCAGCTGACCACCGGCGCCGCCCTCGTCGCGGCCGGGATCGGCGGCGTCTGGCTGTTGCGCCGCCGCAGCGGCTCCGGCGGGAACTCGGGGAGGTACTGAAGGACCGACGGCGAACCTGGGCCGGACCGGCGCGGCTCGCGCCCGGCACAGGTGCACCGCCGGCCTCCGGCCGACGGGACCGTTCGGCTCAGCGCCCCGGGAAGTGCACCGGGGCGCTGAGCCGCGTCCGGGCCCGGTAGGGCGTGCCCTTCGTGGTGCCGGCCGTGTCGGCGGGCTCCGGCGAGTCGGCGGCCTGGGCGTGCAGGGTGCCGACGGCCAGCAGGTACTGGGCCGCGATATAGGTCGCCATGATCCAGAACTCGTGTCCGGGCAGCTCCCGCCAGCCCGCCAGCTGAGTGGCGATCAGGCTGTCCGAGAGCAGGAACAGGGCCCCGCCCAGACCAGTCCGCCAGTTGAGGCCGGCGGAGGTCACCGCGGTGGAGGCCAGCAGCAGGCTGTAGACCGCGACCGGGATTCTCAGCTCGCCCAGGCCGGGCCAGAGCTGACTCACCATGGTCGCCCAGGCCGCCGCGTAGGCTCCCGCGATCAGCACCGTGCGCCGACGGTCGTTCAGCGCGCCCTGCTTGACGAACATCGTGACGTAGCAGACATGGGCGGCCGCGAAGGAGCCCATTCCGGCCAGGAAGGCGGTGTCGTTGCCGACCTGGAGCAGTACGTCGCCGCCGGTGCTGGCGACCAGCGCCGAGGTGAGCAGTCGCGGGGTCCGCTCGGCCCGGGCCAGCGTGTGCGCGGCGAGCAGCGGCATCAGCGCGGGTTTGGTGGCGAGCCGCAGCGTGTTCGCGCCGGTGGCGATGGCGCCGAGGTGGGTGGCCGAGGTGGCGGCGAGGGTGCCGAGCAGGCCGTGGGCGGAGCGCAGGCGTCGAATGATGGTCATACGGGGGTGGCCTCCAGGTGGTCGGTCGGGGTCGGCTTCCAGCCGGGACCCTTGGTGGGATGGCGGGCGTGGCCGCCCCGGCAGCCGGCTGCGGCGGCGTCCCGGGCGGTCGGGGCACTCCGGCGGACGGCTGCCCGGAGCGGGGCGGAGCCGTCCGGACTGCCCGTCATCCCGGGGAGCGGTCCGACGGGAGCCGAGGCCGATGTGCCAGTTGTCCTGAGCCGCAGGGTACGGCTGCCGTCGAGTCCGCTGTCCGGGTGGCTGCCCCGGGCGGTGTGTCGCTCCTGGCGGCGGCCGACGGCGTGCGTGCGCGGTGGGCGGCCGGACCGCCGGGCGAGGGGTCGAAGCCGGACCAGCGGCGCCGTCGGGGAGCAGCAGCTCGGCGCGGCGGGACCGACGCCGTCCGGGCGGGGTCGCGGCGAGGCGTCCCGCGCGACGGTGAGCAGGGCAGATGTCGATATCGACCACGGGAGCACACGGGGCGGATTCGGCACGTCCTGGACGATAGGCGACGGCGGGCGGCCTGCGGAAGGGGTTGTTACCGGCGCGTAGGATATTGCCGCGTCCCGGCCACCCGGCGTCGGGGTCGAATCGTCCGGCCTGGCCGGATGGTGCCACGAGGGGCCTCACCCACCGTCTAGTCTTGTGTGCGACATGGAGCAGCGCGAGTACACGACCGGCGTCGAAGAGGCGTCCGGTGGTCTGGCAGGCGGGCGCGGGGTGGGAGCGGGGCAGCTCATCGCCGACGCGCCTGCCGACATACCCGGCCCGGTATCCGTGGTGACGGCTGCTCCGGCTGACGCGGCCGGGGCCGGCGGCAGGGCGGAGCGGCTTGCGGCGCAGTTGGCGGTGGCCGACCCGGTTGCGGCGCATGATCTGTTCACGGCGGCCTACGGGCTTTACGGCGCGCGGCACTTCGGTGGTGTACTGGAGAGCGGGCGGGCCGCGGGGGCGGGGACGAGCTGGTGGCACGGGCCGAGTGTGCGGCTCCCGGTCGGGCTCAGGTCCCGTGCGGGGCGGCCGGCCCAGGGGCCGCGCCGGGCGAGGCGGATCGCCGCCGACGCGCTGCCGCCCGCCGTCCCGGCGAGGCGCGGCCGGCACCGCAAGCCCGAGCATTCGCCTGGTAGCACCCCGCAGGAGGTGGCGGTCGAACGGCGCACCGCTGCCCGGCTGTTGGCGGCACATCCGCTGGTGACGGCGAACGGCCCGCACGCGGCGGGATTTCCGCTGGTCCGCCGTCATGCGGACTGGCTGGCGGAACGATTCCTCACGGTGCTCGGTTACCCCCTGACCATCGGTCACTCCTACGCCCGGCTGCACAAGGCCGGGCTGCCGGGGCGCGGACTGCCGGGTTTCGGACCGGCCGGGTACGCCGCTCTGGTACGGGCGCTCGACGCGCTCGCCGACGGCAGGCCGGCCCAGGTGGAGCAGCCCGAGGTTCGCCAACTGCTCGATGGCTGGCGGGTTTTGACCTGGGGTGAGGACGACGCTCCGCTGGCCGACCGGGGACTTGCTCGTGCCCTCGGTCCGTTGGCCGCACCGCCCGCCGACGGTCCGGCCCTCGCCGTGCGGCGGCGGCTCGCCGAGACCCCGGTGGTGCTGCTGGACGAGCTCGGCGCCGAGGAGCGGGCCTGGCTGCTGGAGCACCAGTGGGCGGAGGCCGAGCTGTTCGCCGACTTCCTCGGCCTGGAGGCGGAGGTCAGGGCCGAGGGCGTCGCCCTGCTGGATCCGGCCGACGAGCTCACCGACCTCGCCCTTCCGGGCAGCGGGACGCTGGCGCAGGCCGCCCTGCTGCTGGTCGAGCGCCTGGTGGAGGAGCTGCGTCCGCTGCCGGAGGAGTCGGCGCCCCCGGCGGTACTGATCCCCGACGCGCTGATAGACGGTGCGCTGGGCGACATCACGGACGAGTACGGCCTGGCGGCGGGATGGCATCGCGACTACCTGGCCGACCTGGCGGGTTTCCGGCGGGACGCGCTCGATCTGCTGTACCGGATGCAGCTGATCGCTCCGGCCGGGCGGGCCTGGCTGCTGCGGGCGCCGGCCGCGCGCTATGCCCCTCCCCTGGAGGTCCAGTGGGGGCCGGGGTCGGGGCGGCACTCCCGGCCGGCGTCGGAGGCCCAGCAGGAGCTGACCGTCTGACGGCGGCGCCGTCCAGATGACGTGGCGGGCCGTGGCGTGATCTGCGGTGCGGCGGATCGGAGCGTGGTGGTGCGGGGGCCGCCCCGCGCCCGTTGGGAGGGATCCCACGGGCCGGAGGCCGGGAGCAGCCCGCAGGCGGCGGGGCCGGGATGGGTTGCGCCGGTCGGCCGGCGCGCCCCGGGGCCGGTTGGGCCTGCTGTGTGGAGGGCCCGCTCGAGGCCGTTGCCGGGAAGGGCGGGTTCAGCGGGCCGGGGCGCTGATGGCGAGGGTGTCCTGGCGGACGGTCTCGACGGTGGCGGCCACCCCGAGGCTGCCCAGGGCGATCGAGGCGGCGACGGCGGCGCAGGCGAGGATCCGGCGGTGCCGCTGGGGGAGCGGGAAGCGGTCCGGGGAGAGGGCCTGGGAGGCCGAGGTCGGCTGAGCGTTCATGTCGGAGAGCATTCCAGGGAGGTGTTAAACGGTGACTACGGCCGGGTGAAGTCTGGGCGGGGGCTCGGCGTCGGGACATCTGGGCAGGTGACGGGTGGGTGAGTGGCCTGCGGGCGACGGCTGCGGCGCCGCCGGCCGGGGTCGCGGAAGCCGTGCCGACCGTTCGGAGGGTGAAGGCGGCGCACTCGCCGGTGGCCGTCCCGCCCGCCCGGACCGTGCGGTGCGCGGGCGCGGCGCCGGCGGCCGCGCAGCAGCCGTGGGACACAGGCGGCCAGCAACTGCTGGGTCATGCCGAGCGGCGGCGGTTTGACCCAGGGCACCGGGTGGCAGTGCCGGAGCGCGGCGGCCGCCTCGGGCAGGGCCTGGCCGAGGGCGCAGGCCGCGACGGTGGCGAGGGCCAGGTGGGCGCGGACGGCCCGGTCGGCGGCGACTGCCGCGCGGCCGGGGAGGCGGGTGGGGGCGGGTGGCTGTTCGGCTGTTCGCGAGGGGCCCGGCAGGCGGGTCGAGCGCGGCAGTACGGACGCTCGTAAGGACACGGACGCTCGTAAGGACATCGTGCGGGCCTTCTCGGCAGCTCGGACGGGTGGTGCGCGTCGGCCAGCATGCCACTGATCTGACTGTCTGTAATGCTGGATTGCGTTGTGTGACCAGCCCTGGTGGGCGCCGTCCGGCCTGGCGGGGTACGGGAGTTGTGGTGCCCGGCGGTCCGGTGCCGGGTGCGCGTAGTTCACCCGGACGGATGAGCTCCCCTTTCACTCGGACGGATGAGGCGCCCCACCCGAGCCGTCCGGCTCACTGTCATGCGCCGTCCGGCACACCGCCCGCCGACCGCGCCCCGCGGGCGGCGTGCCGGGGCGTGCGCCGAGGGCCCCGCATCGAGTGAGGCAGGAGCCCACTCGGCGGGTGGGCTCAGGCCGCGTACGGGACGGCGGCTGGGCGGGCGGTGGCCAGGTAGGCGGCCAGGGCCTCGCGGCTCTGCGTCAGGGTCTCGATCCGGCCGTCGAGGTCGGCGAGTTCGACTCGCAGGGTGGCCAGCAGGTCGGGGCAGGCCTCCAGGGCGGGCAGCGGGCCGGTGGCACACGGGAGGATCTCGGCGATGACCTTGGTGGAGAGGCCGGCCGCCAGCAGGCCCCGGATCTGACGGACCCGCACCTGGGCGTCCGCCCCGTACTCCCGGTACCCGCCCGGAGTCCGCTCGGAGTGGAGCAGCCCCTGCTGCTCGTAGTACCGCAGCAGCCGGGTCGAGACCTCGGTCAGGCGGGAGAGTTCTCCGATGCGCATACCGGGTGCAACGCGGCCCCGGGACCGGTTGTTCCGGGTGGTCGGCGGGGTCGCCGGTGCTGCGGTCACCGGTGTCGTGCGGCGAGGAAGTCCTGGACGGCGGCCAGCAGTTCGGGTCCGCGTTCGACGGTGACCAGGTGGCCGGAGGCGAGTTCGAGGAGCCGGGCGCCCGGTATCCGCTCGGCGAACCTCCGGTGCTGCGCCGGGACGGAGAGGGTGTCCGCGGTGGCACTGATCACCAGGGTCGGCACGGTGATCCCGGCCAGGTCGCCGCTGACGTCCACGGTGGTGACCAGTTCGAACTGCTGCCGCAGGCCGGCCGGAGTGCCCGCGGCCACCGCCTTTGCCAGGAGGGTGAGTTCGGCCGGCGAGTGCCGGTTGATCCATTCCGAGCCGAACGCGAAGGCGAGGTTGAACCTGCCCCACAGTTCCGGGCTGAGCCGCTCCGCCGCCAGCAACGCGTCGACCACCAGGCGGATGTGCGACGTCGCCTCCGCCACGCCGGCCACCAGTACCAGCGAACGCACGCGCCCGGGGTGCCGGGCGGCGGCCCGGACCGAGACCGCCGCGCCGAGTGAGAATCCGACCAGGTCGAAGGAGTCGTGCCCCTCCTCGACGGCCGTCGCGACCACCCGGTCGGCGAGGTCGTCCAGGTCGAGCGGGCCCTCCTCGACCGGGCTGCCGCCGGAGCCCGGGTAGTCCGGGGCGATCACGGAGTAGTGCTCGGCGAGCGGGCCGATGAGGGTGCCCCAGTTCGCCTCGGCGCCGCCGCCCGCGCCGTGTGCGAGGACGAGTGCGGGGCCGGTGCCCCGGGTGATCCTGGAGAGCGTGTTTGCTGCCATGGAGTGTTCCTTGATGGTCCGTCGGGCGTGGCGCCCGGGGCTGCCGGTGAGTGGTGCCGTCACTGGGGACGGTAGAGGTTGACACCTGTGTCAAGGTCAAGCCGACCGCTGTCCGGGTCGTTCGGCGCCGCCCTATCATCCGGAGCATGACACGGCGCTAACAGGCGCCCGGACACCCCGCGGGCGCTTGCGGACACGCCTCCTCTCCTCCCATCCGACCGGAAGGAAGCGACCGATGGACCGGTTCGAGAACGATCGTGTGCGACAGGGCCACTGCGGCGAGGAACTCCCGCAGGGCGAACGGGAGTCGGCCGCCGGGCTGCCCGGGATCGTCAAGCCGCTGCCGCCCGAGTGGTTCGTCCTGCACGAGACCAACGCCGAGATGCGCTGGGACGCCCTGCGCGAGGGCGGTACCGGCTTCCACACCCCCACCGGGCGGTTCTTCGTCCGCAACCACACCGGCACCCCGCTCATCGACCCCGACCGGTGGCGGCTCACCCTCACCGGCAGCGGACTGGACGGGCCCGCCGTCGAGTTCGACCTCGCCGCACTCCGGCGGCTGCCGGCCACCTCGTACACCGCGGCGATCGAGTGCGCGGGCAACGGCCGCAGCTTCTTCACCGCCCAGCAGCACCAGGCCGTCCCCGGTACCCCCTGGAGGCTCGGCGGCATCGGGGTCGCCCGCTGGCGCGGGGTGCGGCTCTCAGAGGTGCTGCGGCTGGCCGGGCTGCGCCCCGAAGCGGTCGACGTGATGCCGATCGGACTCGACCCCGACTACGTCACCTCCGACGGCCGGAACCTGGGCCGGGTCCGCCGGCCGCTGCCGGTCGCCAAGGCACTCGACGACGTCCTGCTGGCGTACGAGATGAACGGCGCGCCGCTCACCCCCGACCACGGCGCACCGCTGCGGCTGGTGGTGCCGGGCTGGGTCGGGATCGCCTCGATCAAGTGGGTCGGCACCATCGAGGTCTCGGCCGAACCGCTGTACTCGCCGTGGAACACCGAGATCTACCGGATGTTCGGCCCCGGCCATCCGCCGGAGGGCGGGGAGCCGCTCACCGGACAGGTGGTCAAGAGCGCATTCGAGCTGGCCCGGGGCGCGATGCTCGCGCTGGGGGAACGTCACCGGCTCTACGGGCGCTCCTGGTCCGGCGAAGCACCGGTCGAGTGGGTCGAGGTGAGCTGTGACGGCGGCCTGAACTGGCGCCGCGCCAGGCTGCTGGACGGGCCCGAGAGCACCGCCTGGACGCGCTGGAGCTTCGACTGGCGGCCCGAATACCCGGGCCGGTACACGCTGGTGGCGCGCGCCGGTGACCGAAGGGGAAACAGTCAGCCCCGCGCGGCCGCCGCCAACCGGGAGGGCTACCTCTTCGGCGCCGTCGTGCGCCACCCCGTGATCATTGTCTAGACCACGTGCCGTGACCTGCCCATAACGACTGGTAAGGTGCCTCGCCTCGCCGGTCGCAATCTGTGAGTAGTCCTTAACGTCCATGAGACTTTGATGAACAGACGGCCTCGGCGAACGGTTCGGCATGACGGTGCGTCTAGCCTCATGAAACGGGGCACTGGCCGTGTACGGTCCGTAGCCGCCGTTGGAAGAGCCGCAGTCCACGAGACCGAAGAGCAGGTTGATGGAATCACGTGAAGTAGCGGACTTGAGTCTGCCGCCGTCCGGGACCACACCCGGACTGGCGGGCGGGGCGCTGTGGCCGGTGATCCCGGCCGCCCCCGCACGGACCCTGATCGAGGTGATCGAGGCCGCCGCCCAGGCGTACCCGGACGCACCCGCGCTGGACGCGGGTGCCGCGGTACTCGACTACCGGTCGCTGCTGGAGCAGGTTGACGCGCTGGCAGGCCGCCTGGCGTCCCTCGGCATCGGCCGAGGAGACCGGGTCGGCGTGCGCGTCCCCTCGGGAACGGCCGATCTCTACATCGCGATCCTCGCGACGCTGCGCACCGGCGCGGCCTACGTACCCGTCGACGCGGACGACCCGGACGAGCGCGCCGAGATGGTCTGGGCGGACGCCGGGGTCTGCGCCGTGCTGGGCGAGGGTCTGGCGATCACCACCGACGCACGCAGACGCCCCGGCGGACGCCCCGGCAGACCGACCCCGGAGGACGACGCCTGGATCATATTCACCTCCGGGACCACCGGGCGCCCCAAGGGCGTTGCGGTCACCCACCGCTCGGCCGCGGCCTTCGTCGACGCGGAGGCCAGGCTGTTCCTGCGAGGCCGCCCGCTCACCCCCGGCGACCGGGTGCTCGCCGGGCTCTCGGTCGCCTTCGACGCCTCCTGCGAGGAGATGTGGCTCGCGTGGCGTCATGCCGCCTGCCTGGTGCCCGCACCGCGGGCGCTGGTGCGGGCCGGTGCCGACCTCGGCCCCTGGCTGGTCGAACGTCAGATCACCGTGGTCTCCACCGTGCCCACCCTGGTCGCGCTCTGGCCGACCGAGTACCTGGAGCGGGTCCGGCTGCTGATCCTGGGCGGCGAGGCGTGCCCGGAGGAACTGGTCCACCGGCTGGCCGCCCCGCACCGCGAGCTGTGGAACACCTACGGCCCCACCGAAACCACCGTGGTCGCCTGTGCCGCACTGATGACCCCCGGTCAGCCGGTGCGCATCGGCGCCCCGCTGGACGGCTGGGAACTCGCGGTCGTGGACGAACAGGGCAAGCCGGTCGCCTGGAACGAGACCGGTGAACTGCTGATCGGCGGCGTCGGCACCGCCCGCTACCTGGATCCGGCCAAGGACGCCGAGAAGTTCGTCGACAGCCCCTACCTGCACAGCTCCCGGGTCTACCGCAGCGGCGACCTGGTCCGCGCCGACCCCGAGGGACTGGTCTTCGTCGGCCGGGCCGACGAGCAGGTCAAGCTGTCCGGACGCCGGATCGAACTCGGCGAGGTCGACGCCGCGCTGCAGGCGCTGCCCGGCGTACGCGCCGCCGCCGCGGCCGTCCGCAACACCCCGGCCGGCGGCCAGGTGCTGGTCGGCTACCTCGTCCCCGACGGCGGCCCCGGCACCCCGTTCGACACCGCCGCCGCCCGGGTGGCACTGCTGGACCGGCTGCCCCAGGCACTGGTCCCGCTACTCGCCCTGGTGGACGACCTGCCGACCAAGACCTCCGGCAAGGTCGACCGCAACGCCCTGCCCTGGCCGCTGGCCGGCGTCACCCAGACCGCCGCGCCCACCGGGCCCGCCCCGACCGGCACGGCCGGCTGGCTGGCCCAGCAGTGGCAGGACCTGCTCGGCCTGCCGGTCTCCGGGGACAGCGACTTCTTCTCCCTCGGCGGCACCAGCATCGCGGCCGCCAAGCTGGTCTCGGTGCTGCGCACCCGCTACCCGGCGGTGTCCGTCGCCGACATCTACGCCCAGCCCACGCTGCTCGCCCAGGCCGCCAGGCTGGACGAGCTCGGCGGCCCGCCGCGCGAGGAACGCACCGTCCGGC
The DNA here is from genome assembly GCF_053598215.1 of Kitasatospora sp. NPDC001175. Lineage (NCBI taxonomy): Bacteria > Bacillati > Actinomycetota > Actinomycetes > Kitasatosporales > Streptomycetaceae > Kitasatospora > Kitasatospora sp. NPDC001175. The sequence goes on from NZ_JBSFJU010000025.1 coordinate 33,383, forward strand.
CGACCCCGCGCCGCGCCGGAGTGGTCCAACTGGCCGTCCTCACCCTGCTGTTCACCGTCAGCGGCCTTCGCTGGGTGCTGGCCCTGGCCGCGCTCGACAACCTCGCCGGGCTCACCAGCCTGGCCGGACACAAGCTCGCCTGGGCACCCCACACGCCGTGGTGGCTGATCATCACCGGCTGGGTGGTGCTCTACAGCGCGGCCGGACGGCTGGTGACCGGGGCGAGTGCCGCCCGGCTGCTCACCGCCGGACTGCGGCCCGGCAGCTACCCCCGGGGCGGCTCGGTCCACCTGCGGCTGTGGACCGCCGAACGGGTGGTGGCCTCCTTCAACGTCGCCTCGGTGATCGGCACCCCGTGGGCCGGCCGGTACGCGCGGCTGCTCGGCTGCCGGGTCGGCGAGGACGTGCACCTGCACACCATGCCGCCGGTGACCGGCCTCGCCCGGTTCGGCTCCGGCGCCAGCATCGAGCCGGAGGTCGACCTGGCCGGCTGGTGGCTGGACGGCGACGTGCTGCACCTGGGCGGGGTCGAGATCGGCCGTGGTGCCCGGGTCGGCACCCGCAGCACGCTGATGCCCGGTGCCGTGGTGGGCGACCACGCGGACGTCGCGCCCGGCAGCTGCGTCGTCGGCGAGGTCGCCGCGAACCAGCAGTGGCACGGCTCCCCGGCCCGTCCGATGACCGACGCGGGCCCGGCCGGCACCGGCTGGCCGCTGCCCGTGCACCGCCGCTCCCGGCTGTGGAACGCGGTGTACGCGGTGAGTCTGATCGGCTTCGGTCTGATGCCGCTGGTCGCCGCGCTGCCCGCGCTGGCCCTGGTGCTGTCCATGCTCGACAAGGACCGCACCCTCTACGCGGCGATGATCCAGCTGATGCTGGTGACCCCGCTCGCGGTGCTGATCTCGCTGCTCTGCTACTCGCTGCTGCTGATCGGTGCGGTCCGGCTGTGCGGTCTGATGATCAAGCCGGGACACCACCCGTCACTCGGCCGGGTGGCGTGGGCCTCATGGGTCGTCACCCGTTTGATGGACACCGCGCGCAGGTCGCTGTTCCCCTTCTACGCCTCGCTCTTCACCCCGGTCTGGCTCCGGCTGCTCGGCGCCCGGATCGGCCGGCGGGTGGAGGCGTCCACGGTGCTGGCGCTTCCCGGCCTGATGCGGGTGGACGACGGGGCCTTCCTCGCCGACGACACCCTGGTCGCGCCGTTCGAGGTACGCGGCGGCTGGCTGCGGGTCGGACCCTCGAAGGTCGGCCGGCGCAGCTTCGTCGGCAACTCCGGCATCGTCGGCCCGGGCCGCACGCTGCCCGACAACTCGCTGGTCGGCGTGCTCTCCGACACGCCGGCGCACGCCGAACCCGGCTCCTCCTGGCTGGGGCGCCCCGGCTTCTCGCTGCCCCGGGTGGCCCGCACCGGTGACCTGGCGCACACCTACGACCCGCCGCGGCGGCTGATGCTCGCCCGCGGCGCGGTGGAACTGTGCCGACTGGTGCCGGTGCTGTTGGTCGCCTTCCTCGGCGACCTGGCCTTCGGCGCGCTCCAGGAGGTGATCGACCGGGACGGCCGGGCTGCGGCCGCCGCGTGCGGCGGACTGGTGCTGATAGGAGCCGGGATCGCGGCGCTGATCACCACCACGCTGGCCAAGTGGGTGCTGGTGGGCCGGTTCAGGACGGGTGAACACCCGCTCTGGTCGCACTTCGTGTGGCGCAACGAGCTGTACGACACCTTCGTCGAGGAGCTGGCGATGCCCTGGCTGGGCCAGGCGATCATCGGTACGCCGTTCCTCAACGTGTGGCTGCGCTCGCTGGGCACCCGGATCGGGCGCGGGGTCTGGTGCGAGACGCACTGGCTGCCGGAGACCGACCTGATCGCGATCGAGGACGGCGCGAGCATCAACCGCGGGACGGTGCTGCAGACGCACCTGTTCCACGACCGGGTGATGCGCCTGGACACCGTGCACGTCGGCGCCGGGGCCACCACCGGCCCGCACTCCATCACGCTGCCCGGCTCCAGCCTGGGGAGCGGGGTCTCGGTCGGCGCCGCCTCGCTGGTGATGAGCGGTGAGTCGATGCCGGACGGTACCCGGTGGATCGGCAACCCGGTCGCCGCCTGGCCGGCGGAGCTGCCCGTCGGGGCCGGTCCGCACGTGGTGAGCGGGTCCGACCGGCGGCACGCGCGGTCCCGGGGGCACCTGGGCGGCGGGCGGAGGCAGGTGGGCAGCGGCGTCTGACGCCGCGGGCCGCTGACGGCGGGTGGGGCTTCGGCCCTGCCCGCCGTTCCGCGTCGGGCGTGGAGCGCGGACGGTGGCGAGGCGGCCGGCCGGGCGGTTCCCCGAGCCGGTCGGTCTCAGGCCGCTTCGTAGGGTGTGAGGACCAGACGGACGACGTCCTCCAACCGGCGGCGGGCGTCGTCGAGGGTGGTGCGGCCGGTCACCCAGGCCGTCAGCTCGCCCTGCCAGGCGTGGCCGACGATGTGCCGGACCACATCGCCCGCACCGGGCGGGACCTGGGCCATCACCGCGTTCAGCGCCGCGTCGTCGGCCCGGACCAGGCTCTGCAGCGCCTCGCTCGCGAACGGGTCGGTGGAGGCCGCGACCGACACCCGCAGCCGGGCCAGCTGGGGCTGGCGCTGGTACGCCCGCATGCCGTGCCGGACGAACCGGACCACCCGGTCGGTGCCGGTGAGCCCGGCCCTGGGGCCGCGCAGTTCGGCCACCAGGTCGGCGAGCAGCATGCGGTGCCAGTCGGCGATCGCGGCGGCGAGCAGGTGGTCCTTGGAGGAGAAGTACCGGTAGGCGGTGCCGAGCGCGACCCCCGAGCGTTCGGAGACCTGCTTCATCTGCAGGCGCTCGACGCCGGTCTCGTTCACCAGCGCGAGGGCCGCCGAGAGCAGATTCCGGCGGCGTTCGAGCTGACGGGGCGACATCGCTTCGATCGGCCGTGGTGACAGGTCAACCTTGGTCACCCGCACCATGATACGGGGCGGCCACCCGGGAGCGAACGACGCCTGATCAGCGCACTGCCGGTCCGGGAGGTGCGCCCGGGGCGGCCGCTACGGCCGTGGGGGCTGCGGCTGCAGTTCGCGGAGCAGGGCCTCCTGCACCGCGGAGGCGACCAGTTCGCCGTCCCGGTTGTAGAACTCGCCGAGGCTGAGCCCGCGTCCGTCCGAGGCGGACGGGCTGCGCTGCGCGAACAGCAGCCAGTCGTCCGCGCGGAACGGCCGGTGGAACCACATCGCGTGGTCCAGCGAGGCGAGCATGACCCGGGGCGGGCCGGAGCGCTGCAGCCGGTGCGGCTGGACGTGCAGTGCCGCGGTCGGGGCGAGCGTCAGGTCGGACAGGTAGGTGAGCGCGCAGACCTGGACCAGCGGGTCGTCGGCCGGGAGCGGGGTGCCCGCCCGGAGCCAGACGAACTGCTGCGGCACACCGGGGAGTTCGGGCGGTACGCCGGGGGCGTCGGCCGGGACGAAGCGCATGTCGAGCGAGCGGAAGCCGCTGCGGGCGTAGTCCTCGGGGGCCTGTTCGGCCCAGAGCGGGAAGGGGTCCGGCAGTTCCTCGGGGCCCGGAACCGGAGGCATGGTGCGCTGCCGGGTGCCCGCCTCCTCGGGGAGTTTGAAGGAGGCGGAGAGCGTGAAGATCGCCTCGCCCTGCTGGATCGCCGTCACCCGCCGGGTGGCGTAAGAGAACCCGTCGCGGACCCGGTCCACCTCGTACTCGATCGGGCGCTGCGGGTCGCCGGGCCGCAGGAAGTACCCGTGCAGGGAGTGCACCGCCCGGGCCGGGTTCACCGTCCGTCCGGCAGCGGTGAGCGCCTGCGCCGCCACCTGGCCGCCGAAGGTGCGGGTGGGCGCCCCGGCGTGGCAGCTGCCCCGGAACAGGTTCTTGTCCAGCTGCTCAATCCGGAGCAGCTCGATGAACGAACCCGGCGTGCCCGGGTCCGGAGAGTCCTGTGAGATGGCGTCGGTCACCCGCACATAGTGGCAGACCGGGGCCGGTTGGCGGTGTGACCTGGGTTACCGGGAGCCTGCCACATCAGGTGGAACGAGTTACAGAAATGTTCGCCGATCGTGGCAGCCACCGGGCGGTGCGGCGGGGAGCGGGGGTCAGACGGCGACTTCGTCGCCCTCGGCGGTCCGGCCGCCGACCGGGGTGCCGGGTTCGGGGAGCAGCGGTTCGGCCCCCCTGGGCATCGCCGCGACCGCCCGCCACCACAGCCTCAGCGGCGGGGCCTCGGCGGGTTCGAAGGGGCGGCCGGGGACGGGGACGGCGAGCCGGGCGCCGAGGGCGTGGGCCGCGGCGACCGTGCGTTCGGCGGGCTCCTCCCAGGGGTGCGGGGCGAGGTTGAAGGTGCACCAGTGGATCGGGAGCATCAGCCGTCCGCCCAGGTCGAGGTGGGCCCGGACGCCCTCCTCGGGCGTCATGTGCACCTCAGGCCAGAAGTCGCTGTACGCGCCGATCTGCACCATCGTCGCGTCGAACGGTCCGAGTCGGCGGCCGATCTCGGCGAAGCCGGGGAAGGAGCCGGTGTCGCCGCTGTGGAAGACCCGGTGCCCGGGACCGGCCACCGCCCAGGAGGCCCAGAGCAGGTATGGGCTGGTCTTCGGGCCGCGGCTGCAGTAGTGGCGGGCGGGCACGGCGGTGAGGGCGAGGCCGGCCACCTCGGCCGACTCCCACCAGTCCAGCTCCACGATCCGGTCGGCCGGCACCCCCCAGTGCTCCAGGTGCGCGCCGACGCCGAGCGGGGCGGCGAAGACCGCGCTGGAGCGGCTCAGGGCCCGGACGGTGTCCATGTCCAGGTGGTCGTAGTGGTCGTGCGAGATGACCACCACGTCCACCGGGCCGAGCCCGGCCAGCGGGACGGGCACCGGGTGCAGCCGCCGGGGGCCGGTCCAGCTGAACGGTGAACAGCGCTCGCCCCAGACCGGGTCGAACAGCACCCGGCGGCCGTCCAGCTCGGCCAGCACGGTGGCGTGGCCCAGCCAGGTCAGCCGCAGCCCGGAGGCGGGTGGCTCGGCCAGTTCGGCCGGCCGCAGCCGGTGCAGCGGCACGGCGGCGGCCGGGACCCGGCGCGGGCGGTTGGCGGTCAGCTGGGAGTGGGTGATCTCCAGGGGGGAGCGGTCGTAGACCAGCCGCCTGGTCGGTACGGGGTTCCGGAAGGCGCCGTCGGTGAAGTTCGGTGAGGCGAGGATCCTGGCCAGCCGCTCGCCGGCGGGTTCTGCGCCGAAGGCGTCGGTGCGGAGCCTGCGCCAGGCGGTGCGGGGCAGTTCGCGGAGTGGGGAGAGGCCGGGGCCGAGGCCGGTGCCGGTGCCGGTGCCGGTGCCGAGCTGCGTGGTCAGAGTGGTGAACCGGGAGATCCAGGAGACGGAGCTGGGCACAGCACCTCCATGGGCACGCAACAACGCGCGCTCGCGGCGGCGCGGACGCGCGGGAGGAGCCGTACGGCAGGGGCTCGGGTGCCCGCTGCCGTACGACAGGCATCTGACCGGACCTTACCGTTCCGGCGGCCGTCGAACCCGGTGAACGGGGGAGTGAGCACGCCGTTCGGTGGACCTGGTCCGGATCCGAGCGGATGCGCCAACTGCCGCCTCGGGATGGGCCGGGAGCGCCCGTGGCGAGGGCGGGCGCCGGGGGTGTGCGCGGATGGGTGTGGGGCGGGTGCGTGTGCGCTGGTTACGCGGTGGTACGGCAGGTGCGCGGGTACTGCAGGTGTGCGGGTGCGGCGCGTGTGCTGGTGCGCGCGGGACGCTTTGGGGAACCGGGCGCTGCGGGTACGCCGGCGCTTTGGGCCTCGGGGGGTTGCGGGCGCTGCGGGTATGGGGCACGCGGGCGCGTGTGGGCAGAGTTGTGCGCGGGGCGCGTGGGCCCGGACGGCGTACGCGGATCCGGGTCGCGCGCCTGGCTCAGGCCGTGTAGAAGCGGGTGATGGCCTCGGCCACGCAGTGCGGCTTGGCGCTGGTCTCGCTGCTGATGGTGTAGCGGACCACCGCCTGGACACCGCCGGGGACCTCGGCGGCCGAGAGCAGCTGGGCCGTCGCCCGGACCGCCGTGCCGACGGGCAGCGGCGCGGGGAAACGCACCTTCTCCGAACCGTAGTTGAGCGCCATCCGGACGCCGTCGACGCTGTAGCACTCCTTCGCCAGCACCGGGATCAGCGAGAGCGTCAGGTAGCCGTGTGCGATGGTGCCGCCGAACGGGCTGTCCTTGGCTCGGTCGGGGTCGACGTGGATCCACTGGTGGTCGCCGGTCGCCTCCGCGAACAGGTTCACCCGGTCCTGGTCGATGATGTGCCACTCGCTGGTGCCGAGTTCGGTGCCGACGGCCGCGGTCAGGTCGGCGAGCGAGGCGAAGGTCGTCACAACGTGCTCCTGTGGGGGTGCTGCTGGCTGGACTCCGGTTCCGCAGAGTATGCCTACTCGGAAGTCACCTGTCAGGAGTCGGTCGGAAGTGGGCCTGCGACGGGCCTGTGGTGAGGCCGCGGCACGCGGCTTCAGGAGGTGTCGGGAGGCCGCGGGGAGCGCGGTGGGCGGCGCGCGCCCGGTATGCACCACCAGTCCGGCGGGCACAGGTGCCGGGCGGGCGCGGGTACCGGACCGTCCGGGAGTCGTCAGGTCGTTGCGGCGCAAGGCGCCTCCGCTGCCGCCGCGGCTCTCGGTCTCACCGGTGCCGTGGTGGCTGAGCTGCGTCGATTCCCGGTCGCAAGCGGCGGGGCCGGTCCGCGCGGGCGACGCCGCCGGTGTGCGGGGAGCGGCAGCGATAGCTTGTCGGCGGTGGCCCGGCCGTCGGCGGCGGCCCTGGTGATCGTCCGTGGTCGGCGCTGATCGGCGGTCGTCGGCGGTGGTCCTGGCGGTCGGTGGTGGTCCAAGCTGGTGCGGTCCGGGGCAGGCACGCGGTGGTCGCGGGGCGGCTCGGCGCCGACCGGTCGTGGCGACGGCGGGTGCACCGGCCGGTCCGTTGGACGGCCGGTCGACTGAGCGGATGCGGTGGCTGGTCGGTGTGCGGGCGGCGTCAGGGGGGAGGGGGCGGTGCGAATGGGCGGCGGCATCGAACTGGTGGTGATCGGAGCGAACGGAGGGCCCGAACGGGCCCACGGCGCCTCGGCACGGGCGGCGGAGGGGGCCAGGCTGCTCGCCGAGACGTTGCCCGGGCGCTGCTTCGACGCCGGTACCCGGGGCTGCCGGGTGACCCTGGTGCCGCCGGACGCGGACGCCAACGCCATGCTCACTGCGCTGCGGGTGGCGGCGCTCAGACCCTCGCGCTGGCTGCTGGTCTGCCTGGTCGGCCAGTTGGTGGCCGATCCGCGCGGCCGGCGGCTGGCGCTGGTCACGGCTGGAAGCACGTCGGACAACGCCTACCGGCGCGGGCTGGCCTGGGACTGGGTGGTCAGCACCATGGTCCACGGCGAGGCCGCGGACACCATGCTGCTGGTGGACGTGGTCGCCGACCGGGAGGCGTGGGCGGCACTGGAGCGCGACGGGGACGACGGCGTGGGTGAGCTGTTCGCGCACTCCCGGGTGCCGCTGTGGGGGCGGGTCGGACGGTTCGCCGGCGGACGGCGCGGGCGGGACGCCGTACTCCCCGGGGGGGAGGGCTCCTTCGCGTGGGCGCTGGCGGGGGTACTGGAGCACGGTGTACCCGGCGCGCCCGCCGCCGTCGGGCCCGCCGAGCTCCAGCCTGCGGTGGAGGCCGAGTTGGGGCCGGGGGCGGGACCGGCGGGTGTTCGACTGCTTGTTCCTGGCCAGAACGGACGCCTGCTGATGCGCAATCGGGCCGCGGTGCGGGGCGCATTGGCCGGATTGTCGCTTTCCGAAGAACTGTTGGCGGTTCTGTGGCGAGAAAGTGGCCCAACGGATCCGCCTTCCGCGTAAGGTCAGAGGGCCCGAGGTGTTGCCGCGAAGGGGCGGGTGGCGAAGAATCGATGCCCCGGAGCAGCAGTGCGGGACAGCGGATGTCTTCTGGCGGCCAAGGCAACGTGTGGGGCCGGTCGCGATGAGGTGGGGCGATGCGGCAGCACGGAAATGTCTTGCGCCCTGGGGTTGTTGGGGTCGGTGGCGTGGTTCTGCTGGCGGTTCTAGCCGCGTGCGGCGGTAGCGGCTCGGCGGGTTCCGTCGATCGGCTCGCCAATCCTGGGGCCAGTGTTGCGACTGTGGCGCCGGTAGCTCCTTCGAGTGGTTCGAATCCGGACTCGGTGGCGCCCACCGAGGGGCCGGAAGGGGCGGTCGGCCGGGTGGTTCTGAGGGCGTATCAGGACTGGTGGGCCGCGCAGACCGCGGCTTTCGCGCAGTCCGGTTCCGACGGTTCCCAGCTGCAGGTCTATTCCACCGGACTCGCGCTGAGTGAGGCGGTCGCCAGCCTTCACCAACTGCACGAAACCAAACTGGTGATGATCGGAAGTCCGCACAACTCGCCGGTGGTGAAGGCGATCGACCTCGCCTCCGATCCGCAGACCGCGTCGATCGAGGACTGCCTCGACGTCAGCGACTGGCATCAGGCGGACGCGGCGACGAAGGCGCTGAGGGATCCGAAACAGCGGTTTTCGCGCTACCCCGCCACGGCTGGTCTCCGTAGAACGAACGGGCGTTGGATGATCGTCGACTTCAAGCGAGAGGTGGACCGAACATGCTGAAGTCCGCTCGGAGAACGGTGGTTCGGATCGCCGCATTACTCGGAATGATCGCCGCGACGATCTCCCCGGCGTTCGCGGACGATCCGGGCGGCGTCGTCGGACCTTGTGCCTCGCGTGACATCTGCATCGTCATCACCGAGCCCGGTGGCGGTACCACCGGCGGTGGCGGGAGCGGCGGCAGCACCGGCAGCGGCGGCAGCGGGGAGCAGATGTGCAGCTGGAACGGGCAGCAGTGGCCGTGCTGGGACGACATGCTGGGCTGGTTCAGCTCCTCGGACGGGTGCTACTACCACCGGATGAGCCCGCAGCCGCCCGCCGGTGACGCGTCGTGGGGCGGCCGCGATCCGTCCCAGGGCGCGGTCTACGAGGTCAACTGCCGTGGCACGGACGGGAACCTGACGCCCAAGCCGCCGATGTTCTTCGCGCAGCCGCCCGGCGGCGAGCCCCCGCCGGACCGGCCGTACGACCTTGGGCTGAAGGCGCTGAAGGAGGTCCGGCTGGCCGCGCCGCAACTGCGCGCCGCGCCGACCGGCACCGCCGTGGTCGGGGTTCCGGTGTGGCTCTGGTACGACCGCAACGACGCCACCGTCGGGCCGTTGAGCGCCACGGCCAAGGGGCGGCAGACCAGTGTCACCGTCACCGTCACGCTGGACAGCGTGACCTGGGACACCGGTGACGGCTCGACCGTGTCCTGCGCGTCGGCCGGGACCCCGTACCACGCGGATGCCGGGGGCTCGCCCTCGCCCGACTGCGGCCATGTGTACCGGACCGGCTCGGCCACCCAGCAGGATGGCCGGTACTACCTGACCGCCACCCTGAACTGGAAGGTGAACGCCCAGATCAGCGGTACCGGCGAGAAGGTGTTCGCGTTCGACTACCCGGTCACCGGCGACCAGCCGCTCCCGTTGCGGGTCGGCGAGGTCCAGGTCCTCAACTGACCAGCCGGCCGCAGAGTGCCGCACAGACCCCCGTACGAAAGGCCGTAGTCCGGTGGAGAACCGAACCTTCGCGGCGCCGAGCCCCGGCACCGCCGCCCTCGTGCCCGAACCGGCGCGCGCGGTGCCGCACACGCCGCCGCGCACCCTGCGCGCCCGGCGGCGCAGGCCGGCCGTGCTCGCCATGGCGGTGGCGCTGATCGCAGCGGGCGGACTCGGCGGCGCGGTGCTCTACAACAGCACCGGCCAGCGGATCGCCGTACTGGCCCTGGCACATGACGTTCCGATGGGGCAGGCGCTGACCGCCGACGACGTGGTGGTCGCCAGGATCGCCGGGGACCCGGCGCTGCGCCCGCTGGACGCCAGGGATCGGGCGCGCACCATCGGGCTGCGCGCCACCACCGATCTGCGCAGGGGCGCGTTGCTGCTCAAGGCCGACGTCACCGCCGACCCGGCGGTGGAGCCCGGTCAGCAGATCGTCGGCGTGGCGGCCAAGCGCTCCCAGCTGCCCGCCACCAGGCTGGAGCCCGGTCTGCGGGTGCTGGTCGTCGCCACCGTGGACCAGGCGAACCAGGGCGGGACCACCCGGACCCCGGACACCCTGGCGGCCACCGTGGTCACGGTCGGCCGGGTGGACTCGGACGGCGGCCAGGTGGTCGACGTCGCCGTACCGCCCGCCGACGGGCCGCGGCTGGCCGCCTGGGTGGCCGGCGGCAAGTTCCAGGTCATCCTGGCGCCGCGGGCGGCCGCACCCGCCGCGCAGGCGCCGTCCGACGGCTCGTCCAACGGTCCGTCCACGGGCTCGTCCACCGGCCCGTCCGCAGCCCTGTCCGGCGCGCCGTCCACCGGCGGCACGGCACCGAACGCGGCCGGGGGTGGCAACTGATGGCCGTCGTCGCCGTGGCCGGCGGCCCCGGCGCGCCGGGCGCCACCACCGGTGCGCTCGCCCTGCTGCTGGCCTGGCCGCTGCAGCCCGGCCGGCGGATCATGCTGGTCGAGTGCGACCCGGACGGCGGTGCGGTGCTGGCCGGCGCGCTGGAGGGCCGGGTGGAGGCCGTGTACGGGCTGCGCAACCTCGCCGTCGCCGACCGGCGCGGACTGCTCGCCCAGAGCCTGTGGGAGCAGCTGATCGACCTCTCCCCGGCCGGCACCGGCGAGCGGCTGCTGCTGCCCGGACTGACCGACCCCGCGCAGGCGCCCGGCCTCGCCTACACCTGGGAACCGCTGGTCGAGATGCTGCACGGGCTGGAGCCGCAGGGCTACGACGTGATCCTGGACCTCGGCCGTTCCGGTGCGTCCGGGGCCGGAGCGGTGCTCGCCCGGCGGGCCGACGTGGTCGCCGTGACGATGCGCACCACCCTGCGCGGCCTGAGCGCCGCCCGCCCCCGGCTGGCGGCGCTGCGTGAGGATCTGGACACCTCCGGCACCGGAGCTGACGCGCTGGGACTGCTGCTGGTGGCCGAGGGCCCGTACCCGGAGACCGAAGTCTCCCGGCAGTTCGCGCTCCCCTCGCTCGGGCTGCTCCCGTACGCGCCGCGGATCGCGCGGGTGCTCTCCGACGGTGGTGACGCCACCGACCGGCGGTTCATCCGCTCGGAGCTGATGCGCACCGCCAGGTCGGCGGCCGACCGGATCCAGCAGCTGATCCGCCGTCGGCGCGCACGGCTCGCCCCGGCGCCCGCCCCGCTCGGCCCGACGGACCGGCCGACCCCACCGATGCAGCCCTTCCCGCTCGGGCAGTCGGCGCAGCCCGTCCCTCCCGGTCAGCCAGTGCAGCAGCCCTTCCCGCTCGCGCAGCCGGCGCAGCCCTTCCCGCCCGGGCAACCCCGCCAGTACGGCGGGCAGTTCCAGCCGGCCGGGCAGCCGCCGGCACCGGTCCAGGACCCGGCCGCCCCCGAAGCGCGCCCGGCGGCCTGCCTCGGGCCCGTCCCGGGGCCTGCGCCCGCACCGTACGTGCCGCAGCCGCCCGCCCCCGCGCCGTTCCAGCCGCAGCCCCCGCAGCAGTCGGCGTACGGGGAGGTGCTCCGTGCGCGGTAGCCCGCTGCACCAGAGCCCGGGCGGTGCGGTGGACCCGGCTGCGCTGCCCTGGACCGCCGCCACCGCCCAGCCGGTGACGACGCCTCCGCCCGTGGCGCGTCCCCCCGTGGTGCCTCAGCCCGTGGCGCCGAGCGCGGCGCCCGCCGGCCGGTTCACCCCCGGGCCGGTCCGCGGATCGGGCGCGCCCGCGCTGGAGCCGGTCGCCGCACGGCCCGCGATCGATCCGCAGGTCGCCCGCGAGCTCAAACGCCAGGTCGCCGCCGAACTGCACCAGCAGCTCTCCCGGCTGGCCGACGGCTCGGGCCTGGAGGCGGACCGGGCGACCCGGCGCCAGCGCGGGCGTGCGCTGATCGAGGAGGCGGTTGCCCGCTGGTCCGACGCGTACGCCCAGACCCACGGCATCCCGCCGACCCGGGAGCAGGACCGGGCGCTCGCCGAGGCCGTCTACGACCTGCTGTTCCGGGCCGGCCGGCTGCAGCCCTACCTGGACGACCCCGAGATCGAGAACATCCTGATCAACGGCTGCGACGACGTCTGGGTCTCGAGGGTCCACCAACCCCTGCGCCAGGTGCCACCGGTGGCCGACACCGACGAGGAACTCGTCGAGCTGCTGCAGGACCTGGCCCGCCAGCACGGCGGTGGCGAGCGCAGCCTCTCCACCGCCAGCCCGACGCTGGCGCTGCGTCTGGAGGGCGGGATGCGCCTGCAGGCGATGACCGGGGTCACGCCGCGCCCGTACGTTGCGATCCGGCGCCACCGGGTGGCCTCCGCCACCCTCGCCGACCTGGTCCAACTCGGCACCCTGGACAACACTTTGGCCGCCTTCCTGGCCGCCGCGATCCGGGCCAGGAAGAACGTGATGATCACCGGCACCCAGGGCGTGGGCAAGACCAGCCTGCTGCGCGCGATGGCCGCCGAGATCCCGCCGGACGAGCGGATCGGCACCCTGGAGACGGAGTTCGAGCTCTGGCTGCACACCCTCGGCCATCTGCGCCAGGTGGTCCCGATGGAGGCCCGCGAGGGCAACGGCGAGCGGGTGGACGGCCGGATCGCGGGCGAGCTGACCATCGGTGAACTGATCCCGGCCGCACTGCGGATGACGCTGTCGCGGATCATCGTCGGCGAGGTCCGCTCCGGCGAGGTGGTCCCGATGCTGCGGGTGATGACCAATGGCGAGGGCGGCTCGATGTGCACCCTGCACGCCCGCGGGCCGCACATGGTGGTGGACCGGATCGCCGAACTCTGCCTGGAGTACGGCGCACACATGACCGACAGCCTCGCCTACCGCCTCACCGCCAACGCCGTGGACCTGATCGTGCACGTCGCCATGGTCGACGAGACCGCCGTCGGCGGCCGCAGGCACCGCTTCGTCTCCCACGTCCTAGAGGTCACCGGCCTCGGCGAGAACGGCCGCCCCGCGATGAACACCGTCTTCGGACCCCGGCCCGAGCACGGCGAGCCCCGCGCCGTGCCGCACACCCCGCCCGCTTGCGTCGACGACCTGCGGCGGGCCGGCTTCGACGCCGCACTGCTCCAGAACCCCTACGGGAGTTGGGGCGCCCCGCTGGCGCTGCGGATCGGGGGCCTGCGGTGATGCTGCTCTTCGTCCTCTGCGGCCTGCTGGTGGCGGGCGGCGCGGTCGCACTGGTGGCCGGTCTGCTGGGCGGCGCTCCCGAGGAGGTGGACCGCAACCCGCTGGGCGGGCGGCTGCACACCTTCTGGTACGGCGCGCCGGGCAGCCCGAGCGCCCAGGTCGCCAGGCTGCGCCGGATCCAGACCGCACTCTCCCTGATCGGCGCGCCGTGCGCCTGGCTGTTCACCGGGATCCCGCTCACCGCCCTGCTGGTGCCGCTCGCCGTCTTCGGCCTGCCCTGGCTCTTCGACGCCACCCGCTCGGACACCCGCCGGATCGAGCGGCTGGAGGCGCTCTCCGAGTGGACCCAGCGGCTGGCCGACGTGCTGCTGCTCGGGGTCGGGCTGAACCAGGCGATCCTGACCAGCCGTCGTACCGCGCCGCCCGCCCTGGAGAGCGAGATCGCCGAGCTGGCGGCCCGGCTGCAGTCCCGATGGCGTCCGGAGGACGCGCTGCGGGCCTTCGCCGACAGCCTCGCCGACGCCACCGCCGACAAGGTGCTGGCCGCGCTGGTGCTGCGCTCCGGGGACAGCGGCCCGGGGCTGGCCCGGGCGCTGGCCGACCTGGCCGAGTCGGTCCGCGAGGAGGTCCGCCAGCGGCGGGCGATCGAGGCGGACCGGGCCAAGCACCGCACCACCATCCGCTGGCTGGTCGCCATCATCGTGGGCGTCCTGGCGGCCGGCTCCTTCAACACCGACTACACCGCGCCGTACGGGACCTTCGTCGGCCAGCTGGTGCTCGGGGTGGTCTCGGCCGTCTTCGTCCTGGTGATCGGCTGGATGCGTTCGCTCGCCCGGCACACCCCGCCGCCCCGCCTGCTGGAGGCGGACCGGCGCAGCAAGGCGGGCCGACTGCCCGGCGGCGAACCCGAGGAGCTCGCCGACCCGTTGCTGAAGGAGGCACGGTGATCTCGCCCTGGGCCGTCCTCGCCGGTGCCGCGGCGGCCGGCGGCATCGCCCTGCTCGTCGCCGAACTCCGGCCCGCCCCACCGGATCTGGGGCAGGCCCTGGACCGGCTGCACCGGGTGCCGGCCGAGCAGGCGGTGCGCGGCGAGGACCAGCGCTCCTGGTACGACCGGGTCGGTGAGCGCTCGCTCGGCCTGCCCGGCACCCGGATCCCGCGCCAGCAACTGGCGCTGATCGGCCGCACGCCGGCCCGCTTCATGGCGCACAAGCTGCTGTTCGCGCTGATCGGGCTGCTGCTGCCCGGGTACTTCTCGGCGATGGCGCTGGTGCTCGGGATCGACCTGCCGGTGGCCGCGCCGCTGCTGCTCGGCCCGGCGCTCGCACTGCTCGGCTGGTTGGTGCCGGACGCCATCGTGGCGGGTGAGGCCAAGGAGGCCAGGACCGAGTACCTGCACGGCCTGGTCGCCTACCTGGAGCTGGTCGCCCTGGAGCGGGCCGCCGACTGCGGCCCCGCCGAGGCGCTGCGGCGGGCCGCCGCGGTGGGCCGGGGCACCGTCTTCCGCCGGATCCGGGACGCGCTGGAGCGCGCCACCACCGACCGACTGCCGCCCTGGGAGGGGCTGGACGCGCTCGCGGTCGAACTCGGCCTCACCGCCATGCAGGACGTCGCCGACATCATGCGCATCTCGGGCACCGACGGCGCCGCCGTGTACGACACCCTGCGCGCCCGGGCGAAGAGCCTGCGCGGCGAACTGCTGGCGGAGGAACTGGCCGCCGCCAACACCGACAGCGAACGGATGGTCGCGCCCGGCTCGGTGCTCACCCTGCTGATGACGGCGCTGATCGTCTTCCCCGCCCTCTACCAGATGCTCAACGTTGTCTAGCCGCCCGCCACTTCCCTGGGAGACCAGCGACCATGAACCGAATCCGGAACCTACTCGCGGCACTGCTGCTGCCCATGCTGCTGCCGGTGCAACTCGCCATGTCCGTGCTCGTCCACTACCGGCTGGGCCGGGCCCGCGCCGCCCGCGCGGCCGGCGACCGGGGAGCGATCACCATCGAACTGGCCCTGGCGGTGGTCGGGTTGGTGGTGGTCGCGGGGATCATCGTGGGCGTGCTCTACAGCCTCGCCGGGAAGGTCAAGAACAAGGTCAACGACACCCCGATCGATGTGCCGAACCCGACGTGACTTCTCACTCGCCTCCGGGCGATCCGACCCGGCGCCGACAGTCTCCCCCAGCCTTGCCGGCTGGGAGGTGCCCCCTGCTCCCGCACTCCCTCCTCCGTCGGTCGCTTCCTCGCTCCTCCCTCACGGCACCGGCACGCCGCCCCCAGCCTCCGGCCGGGGGGACCCCCTCGGTTCGCAAGGCCCCGCCTGGGCGCCGTACTCGCTCCGACCTGGGGGCGATGACGCTCAGCCTGGCCATCGTCTTCCCCGCGGTGCTGGCGACGGTGGTGCTCGTGGTGCAGGCCGCCCTGTGGTGGTACGCGAGCCAGGCCGCGCTCACCGCCGCCAGGGAGGGCGCGGAGGCGGGCCGGATCACGGGGGGTACGCCGACCCTGGCCGTCCGGCGGGCCACGGACTTCCTGGACCGGCAGGGCGCGCTGGCCGAGCCGGTGGAGGTGGTCCCCGGCGGGGACGCGCAGATGTTCAGCCTGCGCGTCTCCGTCCGGGCGCAGAGCCTGCTGCCCGGGATGTCCGGGATGACCATCGACCGCCAGGTCACCGCCCCGCGGGAGAAGTTCGTCCCGCAGGGGGGCCGGCCGTGAGCCGGGGAACGGACCGGGGGAGCGTCGCGGTCGAGGCGGCCCTGATCATCCCAGCGGTGGTGCTCTTCGTGATGATCGCCGTGGTGGCCGGGCGTATTCAGACCACCGGCGGGGTAGTGGATGCGGCAGCGCGTTCCGGCGCCCGCGCGGCCTCGCTCGCCCGGAGCCCCGAGGGCGCGCGGCAGGCGGCGCAGGACGCGGCACAGGAGGTGTTCCGGGACCAGCGGGTGCCGTGTAGCGACGCCGAAACAGCCCCGGTCGAGTACGGCACGATCGACACTCCGACGGGCCAACTCACCACCGTGAGCGTGACGGTGAGCTGCAAGGTCGCGCTGGACTACCTGTCGTTCGGGGGAGTGCCGGGCAGCCGGACGATGACCGGCCGGTTCACCTCGGTGATCGACCGGTACCGGGGCACCGACTGACCGGGCTCCGGTCGGCAGGGAGCAGGTGCCGGGTTCAACCACCGGATGGGGGAGGGGAATTGATGCCACGCCGTAGCGGACGTGGGAGGGGAGCGGCGCCGGACGCCGGTGCGGTCTCCACCTTTGTGGCGATCTGCGCCGCCGGACTGGTCGTGGTGATCGGCATAGTGCTCGACTGCGGCGGACGGCTGCGCGAGATCGAGAACACCGACGCCCGCGCTCAGGAGGCCGCCCGCGTGGTCGGCCAGCAGCTCGACCAGGCGGCGGTGCTGCGCGGCGACGGCTACCCGGTGATCGGCGCCCGCGAGCACGACCTCGACGTGGCCACCCGTGCCGCGGACGCGTACCTCGACCAGTACCACCTGAGCGCCGACGTCACCTTCAAGGACGACCACACCGTCCAGGTGAGCATCGACACCACGTACCGCACCGCGCTGCTCGGTGCGATCAACGTCAACATCCTCCCGGTGCACGGCCAAGGCACGGCCACCCTGGTGCACGGGGTCACGGAAGCGGAGAACGGCTGATGGCCGCGCCACGAGCCAGGCACCACGCCCACGGCACCCCTACCGACTCGCCCGCGCACCGCGGCGCCCCGGGTGCACCCGGAGCAGACCGGCGGCGGCCGGTGCCGCTGCGCGCCGCCGGCCCCGGCCGGAGCGCCGGTTCGGTGGCCGCCGCGCTCGGTTCGCTGATCACGCTGCTCGGGCTGCTGGCGGGCCTGCCCGCGCTGCTGCTCTACGGCACCCTGGCGGTCGCCGGGATGGGCGAGGTGGCGAGCGGCGGGTTCGTCTCGATGCTCACCGGCCCGGACGACGGGCGGCTGTTCCTCTGGGCGCTGGTCGTCATCGGCTGGGCCGCCTGGCTGTGCTTCGCGTTCTCCGTGCTGCTGGAGATCCCGGCCCAGCTGCGCGGCCGGATCGCCCGCCGGATCCCCGCCTTCGGCTGGAGCCAGCGGCTGGCGGCCGGACTGGTCGGCTCGGTCCTGGCCGTACTGCCGGTCGCCGGCGGCGCCTTCGCGGCCACCCCGGAGAAGGCTCCGGCGGCCCTCGCCCCGGCGCAGTTGACCGCCCGCGCCCCGTACGCGGCGCTGCCCGCCGCCCCCGTCGCACCGGCGCTCGCGCCCGCCGCCGAGCAGCATCCGACCTACACCGTCAGGGACACCCGGCCGGCGGACAGCCTCTGGTCCATCGCCGAGCGCCAACTCGGCTCCGGTGAACGATGGGTGGAGATCGCGAAGCTCAACGACCACCGGGTGATGGACGATTCGGGTGCCCGCTTCGACGCAGACCGGCCGATCCAGCCCGGCTGGAAGCTCTTCATGCCGAACGACGCCAAACCGGACGGGAGTTCGGCGACGTCCGGCTCGCCGCAGGGCGGCACCGTCCCAGTGACGCCGCCCGCGAGCACGTGGCGTTCCAGCGTCACCGTGCGGTCCGGCGACACGCTCTCGGCCATCGCCGAACGGGAACTGGGCGCCGCGGATGCCTGGCCGAAGCTCTTCGAGGCGAACAAGGGCATCAGCGCGCCCGACGGGGAACGGCTGACCGATCCCGACGTCCTGGCCCCGGGCATGGTGCTCGCCGTCCCCGGTGCGCAGGCCCAGCCGCAGCCGCCGGCCCAGTCCCCGACCCCCGCGCCCGGTACCGGCGGCGCGACCTCGTCCGCCCCGGCCCCCGGCACCCCGAGCGCCACCCCGAGCCCGGCCCCGGCCGGCGCGCACCCGTCCGTACCCGCCGGGCACAAGCCGCCCACCGCGAAACCGGCTCCGGCCGCGAAGGCGGCGGCGCCCAGCGACGACTACAGCGTGGCACTCGCCGCCTCCACGGTCGGCGTCCTGCTCGCGGCGGTGATGATCGGAACGGTGTCCCGCCGCCGGGGCGACCAGCAGTGCACCCGCCGCCCCCGGCACCGGATCGCCCTACCGGCCGCGCCCGCGGCCGAGTTCGAGGCCGAACTGAAGGTGCGCCAGAACGACACCGCCCTCGACCTGCTGAACCGGGCACTGCGCACACTGGCCCGCAACACCGTGCGCGGCAGCAAGCGCCTGCCCGCCCTGGCCGCGGTCCGGGTGACCCCGGGGCGTACCGTCGAACTGCACCTCGGCGCCCCCGCCGCGCCGGTCGCGCCCTTCCGGGCGGCCCACGCGCCGAACGTCTGGTGGTGCCCCGAGGACTCCACGGAACTGCTGTCCGCCGCGCAGGCGGCCAAGACCGCGGCGCCCTACCCGGCCCTGGTCACCCTGGGCACCGCGCCCGACGGGGCCGTGGTGCTCGCCGACCTGGAGACCGTACGGCTGATGCACCTGTCCGGGCACCCGGACGACGCGCGGGACGTACTGCGCACGCTGGCGGTCGAGTTGGCGCACAGCCCGCTCGCCGACCGGCTGCACCTGCACTTGGTGGGGCTCGCCGAGGACCTGCCGCTCACCGGTACGGCGGCGGACCGGGTGCACCGCTACGACAGCCTGGAGGCGGCGATCAGCGCGCTCGGCCCGCGGACGGTCAAGGCCAGGGCCACCCTGGTGGCCGCCGACGCGGCCAGTCCGCGGGACGCCCGCGGCCGGGGCCACGCGGACGAGTCCTGGGTGCCCGAGATCGTGCTCTCCGCCCAGCCGCCCGGCGGAAACCTGCCCGCCGAACTGGGACGCCTGCTCGACGGCACCCCCCGCACCTGCCTCGCCGTGGTCACCCGCGCGCCCGAACGCGGCAGCGGTCCGGTCGCCCGCTGGACCCTACCCAGCAGCGGCACCGCCACCATCCCGGGACTGCACCTCACCGTCGAACTCCAGAAGCTCGACCCGCAGCAGTACGGCCACATCGGCGAGCTGCTGCGGGCCGCATCCGACACCACCCAGCACCCCGCTCCCGACTGGACCCTGGACGGCCCGGGCGGTGACCGCGACGCGGAGGAGATCCCGTTGCCGCCCGTGCCGGTGCTGGCCGGGGTGGGCGCCCCGCTGGGCGCGCCCCTGGCGCTGCCGGCGGACCTGACCGGGGCGCAGCTGGTGAGCCGGATGATCGGCACCGGAGCCAGCCCGTTCGCGGGTACCGACCCGACCGTGACCCCGGCCCCGCGCCTCGCCGGGCCCGCCGCTCCGGCCGGCGCCGACACCGCTGCCGCTGCCGCCGCCGGCGTCGAGGAGGTCCAGGCGGGACCGGTCGCCCCGCCGCGGCCGCCGTCCCGGCACAGCGCCAACAGCCGCGGACTGCGCAGCAAGGGCCCGGCGCCCGCCGGCCCGCCCGTGCTGACGAAGTCCGGCACTCCGTCCACCGCCGAACCGCCGGCGGCCGCCACGCCCGAGCCGGACCGCCCCGGCGCCCCGGCGGCGCCCCCCGAGCCCGCGCCGATGCACGACCCGGCTCCCCCGGCGGACGCCTTCGCCGACCCGGCCGGGCAGGCGCGCCCGGCCCCGGCGGGCGTGGTGCACGCGGTCACGCCGGTGCACCCGGTACCGCCGGTGCCCAGCTCCACCCGCAGCGACAGCGACGACCTGCTGGCCATTCTGCGCTCCCCGGAGGCGCACGCCGCCCGTACCGCACCCCGGATCCGGCTGCTCGGCCCGGTGGACGTGCTGTGCGCGGTCGGGCCCGCCGAGCCCTCGGTGCTCTCCCGGCTGACCGAACTGGCCGCCCTGCTGGTGCTGCGCCCGGGCCTCGAACACGGCGAACTCGACCGGGCCCTGCACCCGGGCGCCGCGCACCTGGCCCCCGGACCGCACGGCGCGGGGCCGGCGGCCGACCGGGCCGCCACCCCGCTGCAGGCCAAACTCGCCGAACTGGCGGCCTGGTTCGGCACCTCGGCCGAGGGCCGGGCCTTCCTCCACCTGGACACCCCGGACGGCTACGCCTTCGCCCCGACCGTGACCTGCGACTGGGACGAGTTCCGCAGCCTGTACCGGCGCGGCATGCGCAGCACCAGCAGCACCGCCGACGCCGCGCTGGCACACGCGCTCGCCCTGGTCCGCGGCGCTCCGTTCGCCGAGGCCCCGACCACCGCCTACACCTGGGCCGAGGCCGAACGCCAGGACATGATCGCCGCGATCGTCGACACCGCCCACGAACTCGCCGCCCGCCGCCTGCAGTACGGCGACCACCGCAGCGCCGAGGCCGCCATCTTCCGCGGCCTCGCCGTCGCCCCGGACGTCGAACTGCTGCACCGCGACCTCTTCTACACCTACGCCTCCGCCGGAGCCCGCGACCAACTGGTCCGCGCGGTCAACCGGCTTGACGCCCTCAGCCGCCGGACCGGCCGCGACCTGGACGCCGACACGGTCGCCCTGCTCCGTGACCTGCTCGCGGGCAACTGACGGCGAGGCACCGCCCGACGGCAACTCACCGGGAAGACGGGGACCAGGCGCTGATCCCCAGTTTCCCGGTGGTGCCGAGGTCGAGGAAGGCCGGCACGCTCTGCGCCGGATCCCCGGGGCGGGGTGTGACGGACAGGTAACTGCCGTTGACAGGGGCGTCGTTGCCGTCGGTCACGGTGTTCCGCCAGACCAGCCCGAACCGCGCGCTCTCGCCCGGCTGCAGGCTCAGCGGCGCGGGACCGGCGTCGAAGCGGTCGATGACGGCGATGTCGGAGGTGCCGTGCCCGACCGCGATGTCGAGCGGTTCCCGGTTCTCGTCCAGTACGCGGACGGCCGGGTAGCCGTTCAGGGCGTACAGCCGGTTGCCGCAGTTGACCAACTCGACGGTCAGGACGCGCAGTCCCATCGCCGCGTCGGCCTCCCCGGCCCGGAGGTCGACTCCCGAAGCGGGGCAGGGAACCGAGCTGCCCGGGGAGTTGCTCGGAACGGCATCGGAAGGAGCGGGATCGAGTGCGACGGCGCGTGCGGCGGTGGGTGTGACGGCGTGCGCTGCGGCGCCCGGCCCGGACTCGGTCGCCGGCCGCGTGCCGCAGGCGGTGAGCAGTAAGCTCGCCGAGAGCAGCAGGCCCGTGCCGGCGAGCGGCATCCAACGGTGTCCGGCAGTGGTCGTCTTCATTCACGCATCCTGCCACAGCTCTTGACCGGTGCTTTGCCGTATCGAGGCGGCGGACCGCGATCGAGACCGGGTTCCTGACGGTGTGCAAGGTGGGTGGTCGCCGCCGCCCCTCCACCGCCGCCACCTTTCGACACCGCCTCCCCTTCGCCGCCGTCGGCCGTAGCCGCCCGGTGGCAGGCGGGCTCCGGCATCCGGTACGTCGGGCCGGCGCGCGGCAACGGCGGGGGTACCGACCGGCGGCCACGCGATCGAGGGACCGGCCTGGCTCGCCCGAGGCATCACACCGTAAGGTTGCGTGGTCGCGCGTGGTGAAGGACACCACGGTAGGAAAGAAGGACCCCGCGGAAGTAGCGGGGCGGGGCGGGAGAGACCGGCGTTGGCTGACCTCACATCGACCTCCGGGAGTGGCAACCGTCCACCCGGCGCCGACGACACGGCTGCACCGTCCCCGTACCCGGTGGCCCCGCCCACCGCGCCGCCGGTCCCTCCGAACCCCCCGGCGATGCCCAGCACCCCGCCGAGCCCGACCGGCCCCGCGGGCGGCTACGGCGAGTCGCAGCCGTACCCCGGTGACGCCGTGCCGGCCGTCGAGCGCACCACCGTGCCGCCACTTCCCGACACCCCGGACGGCCGGATGCCCGTCACCGGCTGGACCGGCATGATGCCCGCGATCCGGCCCCAGCCGGCCCCCGCGCCCGTGGCGGCGAGCCCCGGACTCGGCGGCGGGCCGCGCGGCCGGATCCTGGTGATCGAGGGCGGTTACGGCGGGTCAGGCCGCCGTCTGTTGGGGCGCAGCGGCTCGACCCAGGCGCCGGTGCTCTCGGCCATGCTGGCCGCAGTCTCGCCGTCGATCCTGCTGGCGGCCGACGCCGTGGACGCCGTCCATCTGCCCGGCGCCAGCGACCCGCAGAGCGTCCTGGCCCATCTGCGGGCCGCCGCCCGGCACGCCGGACCACTGATCATCCACCTGGGTGGCCACCTGATCGCCGACCGGCGCGGCGGCCAGCTCTACCTGACGCTGCGTGACTCCAAAGCGGGTTCGATCCGCCAGGACGGGCTGCCCTGGTCGGCCGTCGCGGCCGAGCTGCAGCACCGCCCGGCCGAGTGGGACACCCTGGTGATCGCCGACCTGAGCGCCGACCAGGCCGTCTGGCCGCAGCTCCAGAGCACCATCTCCCCGCTGACGGACGGAGTGCCGCTCTGGGCGGTCGTCGCTCCGGACCCGGAGCAGATCGGCACCTTCACCCGCGCGTTGATAGAGGCACTGCACGGCGGCCGCCCGGGCGCCGAGCCCGTCCTGACGCCGGAACAGCTGCGCCAGCAGGTGCACTCGGTGCTGCGCCCCGACGTGATCATCCACACCTCCCACCCGGCCGACCGGCCGCTGTTCCGCAACACCTCCCGCCAGGTGGGCGATGCGGAGCCCCGGCCGCACGACGGGCGACTTCCGTCCGCCGTGATGCCGAAGCCGCCCGCGAGAGCGGCGCGGCCGCGCAAGGCTCAGGCCGACCGGGTACGGCTGGACAAGGGCACGGCCGGGCCGACGCCGGAGCCGACGCTGCCGGTGGTCCCACGGCGGCCGGTCTCGCTGCTCAAGCCCGGTGTGCCGCCGACGCCGCCGCGTCCGGTGCGCCCGGTCTCGCTGCTGAAGGCGGCGCCGCAGCCGGTCCGGCAGGCGCCCGGGGACGGGCCCGCGGAGGCGGGAGTGCCTTTGGTGAACCTGTTCAAGGACCTTCCCGCCACCGTCGTGGAGCACCCGGAGCCGCGGACCGAGCCGAAGACCGAGCCGCTCCCGGCGCCGGAACCGCAGCCGTACGAGTCCGCGGTGACCGCCGCCGTGGTCAGCCTGGACAAGGAGCCGGCCACGGCCCCCGAGGCACCTGCCGCCGAGCCGTCGGACCGTGAGCCGTCCGGCGCCGAGCTGTCGAGCCCGGCCCCGGAGCCCGCCGCCGAGCCCGACCCGGAGCCCGCCGCCGAGCCCGACCCGGAGTCCGCTCCAGCGGATCCGATCGCCCTGTACCGCGAGACGATCGGCCGGATCGTGCGCAGCGCCGACGCTGGCGAGCACGAGAGCGCCATGGAGCTGGCCCTCGATCTGGAGCGGCAGGCGGTGTCCGAGCACGGACCCGTCGCCCCGGCCGTGCTGCAGGTCCGCCAGGTCCGCGCCCATGTCATGCGGCTGGCGGGCCGTCCGGAGCAGGCCGCCGAGCTGTACCGCGAGGTGGCTCTGACGCTGATCCGCTCGGTGGGACCCGAGCACCCGGAGGCCCAGCAGGCGACCACCAATGCGGAGGCGTGCTGGCGCTCGATCAAGGACAAGGCCGAGGCGATCAGGGTGGCACCGGAGATCATCGAACTCCGCGCCTACCTGCCAGGCCCGGACGGCCGCAAGCTCCGCGCGGCCGAGCGCTACCTCAAGCAGCTGGTGACCGCGGAGATCGAGACCCAGCTCTGAGCCCGGCCGGGGGCCACCCGGATGGGCAGCGGGCGACCCCGGAGCAGGTGACGACGCTCCGGGATCGGCCGACTGACGGACAGCCGTCACCTGTTCTAGCGCGCGCCGCCGTTCACGTACAGGGTCTGGCCGCTCACGTACGAGGCGTCCTCGCTCGCCAGGAAGGCCACCACGGAGGCGATCTCCTCCGGCCGGCCGACCCGGCGCAGCGGGGTGCGCTCGGCGACCTCGGCCTGGTGCGCCTCGGGCGTGGCGCCGACCCGCTCGGCGGTGGCGGCGGTCATCGCGGTGGCGATGTAGCCGGGGGCCACCGCGTTGACGTTGATGTTGTACGGACCGAGCTCGATCGCCAGCGTCGCCGTCAGCCCCTGGATCCCCGCCTTGGCGGCCGCGTAGTTGGCCTGGCCCCGGTTGCCGAGCGCGGAGCGCGAGCTGAGCGAGACGATCTTGCCGTACCGCTGCTCCACCATGTACTTCTGCGCCACGTGGCTGCAGTTGTAGGCGCTGGTCAGGTTGATCGTCAGGACGGCGTCCCAGTCCGCCTTCGGCATCTTGAAGAAGAGGTTGTCCCGGGTGATCCCGGCGTTGTTCACCAGGATGTGGATCCCGCCCAACTCCGCAGCCACGGTGGCGAACACGGCCTCCACCGCGTCGTAGTCGGCCACGTCGCAGCCGTAGGCCCGCGCCGTGCCGCCCTTGGCGGTGATCGCCTCCACCGTGCCCTGTGCCCGCTCGGCCGTCAGGTCCACCACGGCGACCGCCGCGCCCTCCTCGGCCAGCCGCAGCGCGGTTGCCGCGCCGATGCCCTGCGCGGCGCCGGTGACCACGGCGACCTTGCCCACGAAACGTGCCATTGCCAATCCTCCTGGGTAACTGGGTACTTCCTGGGGCGCGGCCGATCTGGCGCGCGCCCCGCACAGCCGTGCCGGGTGCTCGCGGCCGATCGCCGCAGCGGGGCCTGTCCGCCGTCAGACCCGTTCGACCACCACCGCGCTGCCCTGGCCGACGCCCACGCACATGGTGGCCAGTCCGCGCCGGGCACCTGTCCGCCGCATCCGGTGCAACAGCGTGGTCAGGATCCGGGCGCCGGAACCGCCGAGCGGGTGGCCGAGCGCGATCGCGCCGCCGCTCGGGTTCACCAGTTCCGGGTCGAAGCCCAACTCCCGTACACAGGCCAGCGCCTGGGCCGCGAACGCCTCGTTGAACTCGGCCTCCTCGACATCCGCGACCTGCCAGCCGACCCGGCCGAGCAGCTTGCGGGTCGCCGGCACCGGGCCGATCCCCATCACATCCGGGTGCACCCCGGCAGAGGCCCCGCCGACGTAGCGGCCGAGCGGCTCCAACTCCAGCTCCCGCAGCGCCTCCTCGCTCACCAGCAGCAGCCCGGCCGCCCCGTCGTTCATCGGCGAGGCGTTGCCCGCGGTCACCGTGCCGCCCTCCCGGAAGACCGGCTTCAGCCGGGCCAGCTTCTCCAGCGTGGTGTCCTCCCGGATGCCCTCGTCCTGGCCGACCTCCAGCCCGTCCGGGCGGACCACGGGCAGGAGTTCGGCGTCGAAGTGCCCCTCCTTGCGGGCGAGCGCGGCCAGCTGGTGGCTGCGCAGCGCGAACTCGTCCTGCTGCTCCCTGGTGACGCCGTACCGGGCGGCGACCTCCTCGGCGGTCTCGCCCATCGAGAGCACGCCGTGCAGCTCGGGCATCCTGGGGTTGGTGAGCCGCCAGCCGAGCCGGGTGTCGAAGGTCTCGATCCGGTGCGGCAGTGCCTCGTCCGGGCGGGGGAGGACGAACGGGGCGCGGCTCATCGACTCGCAGCCGCCCGCGATCACGATCTCAGCCTCGCCGGAGCCGATCGCGCGGGCCGCCGTGGTGACGGCCTCCATGCCCGAGGCGCAGAGCCGGTTGAGGGTGGCGCCGGGCACGCTCTCCGGCAGCCCGGCGAGCAGCACCGCCATCCGGGCGGCGTTGCGGTTGTCCTCGCCGGCCTGGTTGGCGGCACCCCAGTAGACGTCGTCGATCCTGGCCGGATCCAACTGCGGTACCTGGTCGAGCAGTCCGCGCAGTACGGCGGCCGAGAGGTCGTCGGGCCGTACGCTGGACAGCGCGCCGCGCAGCCGCCCGATCGGGGTGCGGCGGGCGGCGGCGAAGTAGACGGGACGCACTTCTTCGGGCTCCTCTACTGACGTGCTGATTTCCTGCTGGTGGCTTCGGGGGCCGGATGCGGGCGGTTCGGGAGTGCCGCCGGATGCCGGTGGTTTCGGGGACTTCGCTGGATCAGAACGCGCTGACACCGGTCAGGGCACGTCCGATGAGCAGCTTGTGGATCTGGCTGGTGCCCTCGTACAGGGTCATCACCCGCGCGTCGCGCAGGTACTTGCCGACGGGGTACTCGTCGATGAACCCGTAGCCGCCGAACACCTGCAGGGCGTTGTTGGCGGCCCGGACCGCCGCCTCACTGGCGTACAGCTTGGCGACGGAGGACTCGGTGGCGAACGGCAGGCCGCGCTCGATGTGGTCGGCCACCCGCCAGGTCAGCAGCCGGGCCGCCTCGATGTCGACCGATATGTCGGCGAGCAGCTCCTGCACCAACTGGTGGGAGGCGATGGGCTTCCCGAACTGCTCGCGCTCCCCGGCGTACTTCACCGCCGCGTCCAGGCAGGCCCGGGCGATACCGACGCAGCCGGCCGCGACCGACATCCGCCCCTTGGCCAGTGCGGCCATCGCCACCGTGAAGCCCTTGCCCTCGGCGCCGAGCCGGGCGCTGTCGGGCACCCGTACGTTGTCCAGGACCAGTTCGGCGGTCGCCTGGCCGCGCAGGCCCAGTTTGCCGTGGATCTCCCGGCGCTCGAAGCCAGGCAGGCCGGTGGGGACGAGGAAGGCGGTGATGCCGCGATGGCCCTGGCGCTCCGGATCGCCGCCGCCGGTGCGGGCGAAGACCAGCGCCACCTCGGCCCAGGTGCCGTTGGTGATGAACATCTTGGTGCCGGTGATCAGCCAGTTGTCGCCGTCCCTGACCGCCCGGGTGGTGAGGTTGGCGGCGTCCGAGCCGGTGCCGGGCTCGGTCAGCGCGAAGCAGCCCAGCGCCTCGCCCGAGGTCAGCCTCGGCAGCCAGTACCGCTTCTGCTCCTCGGTGCCGAAGCCGTTGACGGACTTGGCCACCAGCCCCAGCGACACCGAGACGATCCCGCGCACCGCCGAGTCGCCCCGGCCCAGCTCCTCCAGCACCAGGCAGTACGCCAGGTGGTCGCCGCCGCTGCCGCCGTACTCCTCGGGAATGGTCAGCCCCAGGAAGCCGACCTCGGCCAGCTTGCCGACGATCCCCCGGTCCACCGACTCCGCCCGGTCCCAGTCGGCGGCGTACGGCGCGATCTCGCGGTCGGTGAAGTCGGCGGCCAGCGCGCGCACGGCGGCCTGTTCCTCGGAGAGCTCCAGGTTCATCGCGGCGGATCCCTCGTCCTCGTCCGGCTCCTTGCCCCAGGAGCCGGGGTCGTTAAACTAGCGGTGCAAGTTTTCCTGGACTGTAGCCCGCCGGGTCCGGATCTGGGAAGAGGCGCCCGGAGGCAGGCTGCGAGAATGACCGGCGGACATCCGGAACCCCCGCCGAGGAGGCGATGATGGCGCGCCCGCGCACCCCGCTGCTCAGTCGCGACCGCATCGTCATGGCCGCTCTCGAGCTGGTCGACGCCGAGGGCCTGGAGGCGCTCTCCACCCGTCGGCTGGCCGCCGGGCTCTCGGTCAGCGGCCCCTCGCTCTACAACCACTTCGCCACCAAGGACGAGCTGCTGGACGCGGTGGTGGACAGCGTAATGGGCGAGGTCGACCTCGGCATGTTCGGCCCGGAGGGCGGTGCGGACTGGCGAGGTGCCCTGCGTGACTGGGCCCGCTCCTACCGCGCCGCGCTCTCGGCCCACCCCAACATCGTCCCGGTCCTCGCCCAGGGCCCGGGCCGCCGGCCCAACGCGCTGCGGCTGGCCGACGCGGTCTTCGGCTTCCTGGTGGACGCCGGCTGGCCGCGCGGTCAGGCGACCCGGATCGGCGCGCTGATGCGCTACTTCATCACCGGCTCGGCGCTGGCCTCCTTCGCCGCCGGCTTCCCCGAGGACGCCCAGCTCTACGCCGCCGAGTACCCGCACCTCGGCGAAGCCCACCTGCTCGCCGAGCACCGCCGCGCCATCGACGACGGCGCCTTCGAAACCGGCCTGGAGGCCCTGCTGGACGGGCTCGCGCTCAGGTTCCCCGCCCCGGAGTCCAGGGGCTGAGGCGGTCCCGGGGCGGGCAGGTCACGGCTCGCGCCGTCCCGGAGGCTCACCCGCCGATCGCCCGCTGCGAGCCGACCGCGCGGTACGAGGCGATCGCGCGGCGCAGCTCCGCGGCCGGATCCCCCTCGTGGTAGATCCGCTCGCCGGCCTCGATGTTGTCCAGGAAGGTCTGGTACCGCACCGCGTAGGCCAGGTGCATCAGCGGTCCGGCGACCTCCAGTGCCCGTGCGGGATCGGAGCCGGGCACGTGGGCGGACCAGGCGGCGATCCAGCGCTCGCGGACCTGCGCCCAGCGCTCCTCGGACAGGAAGGCCCGGGGTCGAAGTCCGTCGAAGGCCGGATTGCCGAGGCAGGCGTCGGAGAAGTCCACCAGCACCGAACACCAGCCGTCGAAGCGCCAGTTGCCGGGGTGGAAGTCGCCGTGCAGGACCGTCTCCGGCAGCCCGCAGGCAGCCAACTCGATAGCCAGATATGGGAGTTCGTTGCTGAGGTGTTCGGCCTGAGCCAACTCGGCTGAAGTGAGCCCTAGTTCGTCCGTGCGCAGCAGCAGCTCCCGGTACATGCTGACCAGCCGCCCCGGCGTCCGGTCGTCCAGGCCCGAAGCGGCCGCCCGCCCGGCCAGTGCGGCCTGCGCGGCGACCAGCCGCTCGATCGCGGAGAGCATCGAGTCGTCCGGCAGGCCCCAGCAGTCCTCGCCCGGTACGTGGTCGAGCAGCAGCCGGCGCCCGACGCCGTCCGCCGCCAGCACCACCGGGACCAACTGGGGGTCCATGGAACCGAACAGGTCGATCACCCGGGCCTCGGCAGCCCCGAAGGAGGGTGTGGTCTTCAGCCAGGCCGGGCCTTTCGCGGTCGGTATTCGGTACAGCCCCGACAGGTTCCAGCTCTTCACCTGCTCGACCGGGCCGGTCGCCGGCCGCCCGGACGCCCGCAGGGCGTCGTCGGCCCAGTCCAGTGCGGCCCGCAGCCCCTCGGCGGTGGCCCAATCTGACCGCAGCGGATCCTTGCCCAACTCATCGCCGAAGGCAGCGAGTTCACCCAACGGCCGGGCAGTGGCCTCCGCGTGGTAGGTGGCCAGCCCGCCTCGCCCGCCCTCGCCGCCCGCGACCGAGACCAGCCGCAGCACCAGCACAGGCACCCCGAGCACGGCCTCGGCGCCGGCGGCCACCGGCGCCACATCGTGCCACCAGCCGCTCTCAACCGGGAACGGCCCGAGGACGCCGATCCGTTCACCCCGCCAGGTCACCAGGACCCGGACCGTCCGCCGCAGCACCGCTTCCGCCATCCGAGCAGTCTCGAACCCACCGGACCGCCGGGCAAGCGAATTACGCATCGCGGCGCGGCTGGACCTGCTGCCGCTTCCCTGCCGGGCGGATGTAGATCGGGTGGGCATCGATCCCGACGAACGCGATGGAGCGCACCATGCCGACCTCGGCCAGCTGGCGGCCGATGCGGTCGACCGCTTCCGGCGCGAACTGCTCGGCGAGGTAGGCGGCGTGGGCGTCGTCCAGCGACAGCGTGGCAAGGGTGGTCCGCACCGCCGCGACCGCGTCGGCGAGCCGGGTGAACGTGGCCGTCCGTGTCAGGCCCTTGATCTCGACCATGACCGGGTGTGGAAAGGTCGTCTCCGTCTCCGGCGTCCTGCCGGCCTTCGCAGCTCCGGTCATGACTCACCCGTCCTCGACGTGCCGCTTGCTTCCCGTTCCTGCTTCGCGCGCCCCGGGGGCGAGAGCTCCGTCACCGCTTACCTCCGGCCGCCGGAGCGCACTCCGCCCACACCGCCTTGCCAACGCCGCCGGAACGCGGATGCCAACCCCACCGCACCGACAGCTGCTCGACCAGCCACAGCCCCCGGCCCGACTCGTCCTCCACGCCCGGCGTACGGGCCGTCGGCCGGTCACTGCTCGCGTCGTGCACCTCGACCCGCAGCAACCCCACTCGCAGCTCCAGCCGGACCCACAGCAGCCGTCCCGGCACACGCCCGTGTCTGACAGCATTGGTCACCAGCTCGGAGACCAGCAGTTCGCCCGTCTCCGCGTACAGGTGGCCGTCCTCCACATCGGCCAGCAGTTCCCGGAGCAGCTGGCGGGCCCACACGGGCGCCTTGGGACTGTAGGGCAGCCAGCATGAGTCTTCACTCGCGATGGCGGGCGGTCGATCGAGCATTCTGGACAAGGGCAGATCCCCCTCAGGGCAAGGCATCCAGTGGGACGGGTCGAATTGGCTTTCCGCCCTCTCAGAGTCGACACACCGGGCTACGCTCACCAGGGGAGACGGTCCAACCAGAGCCCCAGTCGGACAGGGGGATTGCACACCGATGCCACCCGCACGCGAACTTGACCCATCGTCATCCGTTCTCGCCTACTTCGGATCAGAACTGCGCCGCTACCGATCGGCGGCTGGGATCACGCAGGAGAGGCTGGGCGAGATCATCAGCTACACGGGTGCGCTGGTCGGGTTAGTGGAGACCGCCCGCCGGTCGCCCACGCAGGATTTTGCCGAGCGCTGCGATGCCGCCCTGAACACGGACGGCGCCTTGTCTCGACTATGGCCGCTGGTCAACCGGGGGGCGTTCCCGTCTTGGTTCCGGGGATACGTGGAACTCGAAGCGGCAGCCATCTCGATCCGTAAGTTCGAAGTCCAGGCTGTTCCCGGGCTGCTCCAGACCGAGGCGTACGCACGCGCGATCATCACCGCCGGTCGGCCGCGAGACAGCGAGGAACAGATCGAGGAGCGCGTAGCCGCCCGACTTGGCCGACAGGCACTGCTCAAGTCGGTGTCTCCGCCTCTCGTCTGGGCAGTGCTGGATGAGGCCATCATCCGGCGGCCAGTCGGCGGAGCTGCCGTGATGCGGGAGCAATTGGCCTACCTGATCAAGCTGGCGAACACGCCGCATGTCGTCCTACAGGTGCTGCCGTTTGATGCTGGCGAGCACGCCGCAATGGACGGCTCCCTGACCGTCATTTCGTTCAACGAAGGGGCTGACGTGGTCTACGTTGAGGGGCCGCGTACCGGGCACCTGGTCGAGCGGCCGGAAGACGTGCGCGAGTGCGTCATGGCCTACGATCTTGCCCGGGCTGAGGCACTACCACCGGCCGCGTCCGTGGCCATGATCCGCTCGACTATGGAAGGACTAGGCACATGAGCAACTCACTCGATCTCTCGTCGGCAGCGTGGCGCAAGAGCTCGTTCAGTGGCGGCCAGGGTGGCGACTGCATCGAGGTTGCCGACGGCTTTCCCGGCGTGATGCCGGTCCGTGACTCCAAGGATCCCGACGGCCCCGCGCTGGTCTTCCCCGCAGAAGCGTGGTCGGCCTTCGTCACCGGGGTAAAGGCGGGGGACTTCCCGACTGTCTGACCGGCTCGACCGCAGCAACGGACAGCCCCAGCGCGGACCGCTCGCGCTGGGGCTGTGACATGCCTGGGGTGCGACATGGCTGCTGACCCGCGCACGAGGGCCCCGCACCTCCGCTCGACGGCAGGAGGATGCGGGGCCCGGCGTGCGGGAGGGCTCAGGTCAGCCCATGTCCTCCAGGCGGACGCCCTTGGTCTCCTTCATGAACCGGGCCACGAAGAGGATCGACAGCGCCGCGAACGCCGCGTAGATCGCGTACGTCGCCGAGAGGTTCCAGCGGGACATCGACGGGAACGACACCGTGATCAGCCAGTTGGCGACCCACTGGGCCGAGGCCGCGACAGACAGGGCGGCCGCGCGGATCCGGTTCGGGAACATCTCGCCGAGCATCACCCAGACCACCACGCCCCAGGACAGGGCGAAGAAGAGGACGAAGGCGTTGGCGGCGACCAGGGCCACCGTGCCCTGCAGGTCCGGGATCTTGACGTCGCTGCCGCTGCCGGTGGCCGAGCTGAACGCCCAGGCGGCCGCGGCCAGCGAGGCGGCCATGCCGACCGAGCCGATGACCGCCAGCGGCTTGCGGCCGATCCGGTCGACCAGCAGGATCGCGATCACGGTGCCGACGATGTTGATGATCGAGCTGGAGAAGCTGATCAGCAGCGAGCTGCTCTGGTCGATGCCGACCGACTGCCAGAGGATCGACGAGTAGTAGAAGATCACGTTGATGCCGACGAGCTGCTGGAAGACCGAGAGGCCGATACCGACCCAGACGATCGGCAGCAGGCCGAAGCGGCCGCCGAGCAGGTCCTTGAAGCGCGGCTGGTGGTCGGAGGCGATCAGGCCCTGGATCTCGGCGATCCGCTCCTCGGTGTCGACGCCCTCGCCCTCGACCTCGCGCAGCACCTTGCGGGCGTCGTCCAGCCGCTCGACCGAGATCAGGTAGCGGGGCGACTCCGGGATCATCGAGGAGAGCACGAAGTAGACCACGGCCGGGATCACGCAGATCCCGAGCATCCACTGCCACGCCTCCAGACCGAGCAGGTGGCCGCGGGTGTCACCGCCGGCCGACTCGGCCAGCACCCAGTTCACCAGCTGCGAGATGGCGATGCCGAGCACGATCGCGGCCTGCTGGAAGGAGGCCAGCCGGCCCCGGTACTTGGTGGGCGCGACCTCGGCGATGTAGGTCGGGGCGATCACCGAGGCGATACCGATCGCGGCACCGCCGAGCACCCGCCAGCACGCCAGGTCCCAAGCGGCGAACGGCAGCATCGAGCCGACCGCGCTGATGGCGAACAGGACGGCCGCCACCTTCATGACTCGAATGCGGCCATAGCGGTCGGCGAAGCGGCCCGCCAGGGCGGCGCCGACCGCCGAGCCCAGCAGCGCGGAGGAGACGATCAGGCCGGTGACGCCGTCGCCGATCCCGAACCGGTCCTGGATGCCGGACACCGCGCCGTTGATCACGGAGCTGTCGTAGCCGAACAGGAAGCCGCCGAGGGCGGCGGCTGCGGTGATGAAGACGACGAAGCCGAGCCGGTCCGGGGCCGTGGCCCCGGACCTTACGGGCTGCTGGGTGACGCTCACGATCTGACTCCTGTACTCAACGCTGAGGCGCTGAGATAGTAACCACATCGTTTAAACCTTGTACATCAGAGCATCGGTGATCACCCAGACTCTTCAAGAGTTGAACATCGCGCGAACGCATCCCACCGGGGCGCTCCCCGGTGGGCCCGGGGGCCTCAGCCGTTCCTGCCGACCGGCTCCGCCAGGGACAGCCCGAACCGCCCCTGGTCGTCGGTCCACCATTCGGTCAGCCTGAACCCGGCGGCGGTCAGCTCGTCGGCCACCCGGGCGTGCCGGAACTTCGCCGAGATCTCCGTCCGCAGCTCCTCGCCCTCGGCGAAGTGCACCGGCAGGCTGAGCGCCTCCACCTTCACCGTCTGCGACCTGCGGGAACGCAGCCGCATCTCGATCCACTCGGCCGCCGGGTCCCAGAGCGCGACATGCTCGAAGGCCGCCGGGTCGAAGTCCGCCGACAGCTCCCGGTTCACCACGGAGAGCACGTTCCGGTTGAAGGCGGCCGTCACCCCGGCCGCGTCGTCGTACGCGGCGACCAGCACGGCCGGCTCCTTGACCAGATCGGTGCCGAGCAGCAGTGCGTCGCCCGGCTCCAGTTCCCGGCGCAGCGTGGCCAGGAACTCGGCCCGCTCGGCCGGGGGCATGTTGCCCACGGTCCCGCCGAGGAAGGCGACCAGCCGGGGGCCGCCGTCCGGGGGCAGGCCGAGGCCCCGGGTGAAGTCGGAGACGATGGCGTGCACAGCGATCTCCGGGTACTCCCCGGTCAGTGCCCGCCCGGCCGAGGTCAGCGCGCTCTCGCTGACGTCCACGGGTATGTAGGACCGCAGGCTGCCGACCTCGCGGAGCGCGTCCAGCAGCAGCCGGGTCTTCTCGGAGGAGCCGGAGCCAAGCTCCACCAAGGTGCGGGCCTTCGTCACGGCGGCGATCTCGCGGGAGCGGGCGATCAGGATCTCCCGCTCGGCCCTGGTCGGGTAGTACTCGGGTAGCCGGGTGATCTCCTCGAACAGCTCGCTGCCCCGGGCGTCGTAGAACCACTTGGGTGGCAGCCACTTGGGATTCGCGGTCAGACCGTGCCGGACGTCGTGCCGTAGCGCGCTGCTGAAGTGGTCAGCCGGGAGCAGTCGGGTGAGGTCGAAGGTGCCCATGGTGCGGAGTTCCTCTCACGGTGCGGCGAGTTCACGGTGCGGTGAGTTCTCGGTGCGGTGAAGTCCGGTGCGGTGAAGTCCGGTGCGGTGAAGCCCGGTTGGGTGGAGTCCGGTGCGGTGAAGCCCCTGCGCTCCGCAGGAGGCCGTGCGGTGCGGGGGACGGTCAGCCGAGCGGTCGGACGGTCGCGCCGTCGGGGCCGGCGAGCAGCAGTGAGCGGTCGGGCGGGTGCACCCAGCCGGGCAGGTCGTCGTACGGCTCCGAGGCGAGTACCACCGAGCCGGGGCCCAGCCGGTAGCAGAGGGTGTCGCCCCAGCTGGTGGCGGCGATCGAAGTCCCGTCGGTGAGCAGCAGGTTGAGCCGGGCCTCGGCACTGTGGTCCGCGGCCTCCAGGACGGTCCGGGCGAGCGCGACGTCCAGCGGGGCGCCCGCGCGCAGCCGGTGCAGGGTGAGTGCCCACAGCAGGGCGGAGTCGCTGGCGGCCTCCAGACCGAGCAGCTCCTCGGGTGGCAGGGTGGCGGCCAGCTTGCCCAGTTGCCGCGGCCAGCCGGGCACCGCGCCGTTGTGGCTGAAGAGCCACCGCTCGGCGCCGAACGGTGCCGCCGCCGCCTCGCCCGGCGCGCAGCCGTCGGTGGCGGAGCGCACGGCGGCGAGTAGGGCGCCGGTCCGTACCACCCGGGCGAGGTCGGTGAAGGAGGGGTCGGCCCAGATCGGCCCGGCCCGCCGGTAGCGGGCCGGAACCGGGTCGTGCGCGGCGTACCAGCCGACGCCGAAGCCGTCCGCGTTCATGCTGCCGTACTGCTGCAGTCGCGGGGCCCAGGACTGCCGGTAAAGGCTCGCGGGCGGGTCAACGAGCAGCTGCCGTATGGCCAACGCACGCCCTACATAGGCGAGGTGACGACACATCAGGCTTCCTCGACCGAGGCGGCGGTGCGGAAGCCGGAGAAGATCTGCCGCCGGATCGGGTAGTCCCAGTTGCGGAAGGTGCCCCGGCAGGCCACCGGCGCGACGGCGAACGAGCCGCCGCGCAGCACCTTGTACTCGGGGCCGAAGAACACCTCGGAGTACTCCCGGTAGGGCCAGGCCCCGAAGCCGGGGTACGGCCGGAAGTCGCTGGCCGTCCACTCCCACACGTCGCCGATCAACTGCCGCGCCCCGTACGGCGACCGGCCGGCCGGGTAGCTGCCGACGGGGGCCGGCTGCAGGTGGCGCTGGCCCAGGTTGGCCAGCTCCGGGGTCGGTTCGGCGTCGCCCCACGGGAAGCGGCGGGAACGGCCGGTGGCGGGGTCGTGCCGGGCGGCCTTCTCCCACTCGGCCTCGGTCGGCAGCCGCCGCCCGGCCCAGCGGGCGTACGCGTCGGCCTCGTACCAGCACACGTGGAGTACCGGCTCGTCGCCCGGCACCGGCTCGGTCACCCCGAAGCGGCGACGCAGCCACTGGCCGCCGTCGCGGTGCCAGAACAGCGGGGCCCCGAGGCCGGCGCGCTGCCGGTGCGTCCAGCCCTCCGCCGTCCACCAGCGCGGGTCACGGTAGCCGCCGTCCGCGATGAACTCCTGGTAGGCGGCGTTGCTCACCGGGGTGGTGTCCAGTCGGAAGGCCGGCAGGTCGACCCGGTGGGCGGGCCGCTCGTTGTCCAGGGACCAGGGCTCGGTGTCGGTGCCCATGGTGAACGGGCCCGCCGGGACCAGGACTTCGGCCGGCAGCGGATCGGGATCGAGGGCCGGTGGCGGGGGAGCGGTGAGCGCGGCCGGGCCCTGCCGGAGCTGGTGGGTGATCAGCATCGTCTCGTCGTGCTGCTGCTCGTGCTGGGCGATCATCCCGAAGGCGAAGCCACCGTCCAGCAGCGGCGCCCCTTCGAGGGGGCTGGCCGCGAGCAGGTCCAGCACCCGGCCGCGCACCTCGTACGAGTAGGCGCGGGCCTCGGCCGGGGCGAGCAGTGGCAGCGCGGGGCGCTTCGCGCGCGGGTGCTCGAAGGCGTCGTAGAGCGGGTCGATCTCCGGGTGCATCGCCTCTCGACCGCCGACATTGCGAAGCAGCCAGAGCTCCTCCTGGTTGCCGATGTGGGCGAGGTCCCAGACCAGCGGCGACATCAGCGGGGAGTGCTGGGCGGTCAGGTCGCGGTCGTCCACGCAGTCGGTGAGCGCGGCGGTCCGCTCGCGGGCGGCCAGCAGCTCGGCGGCGATCCGCTCGCGCAGCGGCTCGGCGCCGGTGGGCTCCGGCGCGGCCTGGGGGAGACGGTCGGCGTTCAGCATGGTGCGCTCTCCTGGAGGACGGGGTGGACGCCGGCCCGCAGGGCGTCCAGCTGGTCGTCGGCGGGACATCGGCCCCGCGCGGGGTAGCGCTCGGCGAACTCGGTCAGGGCCCGGCTCAGCCGTCCGCTGCCGGTACGGCGGGCGAGGGCCTGTTCGGCGGCACCGAAGCAGGCCAGCGCGGCCCGGCGCAGCGTCGGATCGGCCATCGCCAAAGTGGCTGCCCGGCGCCAGAGTTCGGAGCGCGGAGGTAGCCGGTCGAGGGTGCCGAGGGGTTCCAGCGCGGCGAGTGCGGTGTCGGCGGCCACCGGGTCGTCGAGCAGTCCGCTGACCAGCGCCAGCGGGACCAGCCAGCCGCTGTCGGGCTGAGCGTCGATCATGCGCAGTTCCAGGTGGCCGCGCGGGCGGACCGGCGGGAACAGCGTGGTGCAGTGGTAGTGCAGGTCGGCCAGGGTGGGCGGCCGTTCGCCGCCCTCGCGCAGCCAGTCGCGGAAGGTGCGCCCGGCCGGTGCGGCCCAGGAGCGGCCGTCGCCGCGCTGGATGCACATCAGCTCGGCGTCCAGGACGTAGCGGGCCCAGTTCTCGCCCGGGTCGCCGTCGGCGAGCCGCGGCGCCAGGGTGCGGGTCGGGTCCACCCTGGACCAGACCATCTGCCGGGTGGAGCGGTGGCCGGCCGGCCGGCCGTCCAGTAACGGAGAGTTGGCGAAGGCGGCGACCAGCACCGGGCCGAGCAGATGGAGCAGCCGCCACCGTGCCGCGTACGACTGCGGGCCGCTCGCGGTGCCGGCGTCCACGCAGACCTGCAGGGACGCGGTGCCGCACATCATCGTCCGGCCCCAGGGCCCGGTGCGGTCGAAGTGCCGTTCCATCGCCCGGTAGCGGGGGTGGGAGAGCTGCATCCGGCGTTCGCGGGCCAGCGGGTCGGTGCCGGAGCCGGTGAGACGCAGGCCCTGGGCGGCGAGTGCGGCCCGCAGGGCGCCCTGGTCGAGCAGCAGACCCTCGGCGCAGTCGCCGGGGCTGTCGGCGGGCGGGGAGCTGAGCTCGACCTGCCCGCCCGGTTCGCGGGTGAGAAGGGAACCCGCCGGGAACAGCGGGCCGGGAGGACTGCCGGCGGGGTCGGCGGGCAGCGCCGCGAGGGCCTGGGTCACCCGTTCCGGCTGCACCTGGGCGCCGGGGGACCGGACATCGTGGACGAACCACTCCGCCTCCACGCCGACCAGTCGGGGAGGGCCGATCTTGAAGCAGATGGCGGCCAGATGCCCCTCGGCGTTCGCCTCGGTCAGTGGCTGCACTTCTGCGCTCGGGGATATGTCGGTCAGCGTCTCGGTCACCGGACTCACCTCGGTCGGTGGCGGGGGCGGTGCTGTCGGGTGCGCATGGTTCGGTCGTACGGCTGTCACCGGACTCACCATCCTCGGGCCGCGGTCGCGGCCCGGGTTCTTTTGCTCAGTCTGCAACGAATCAAACCTCCCCGCCGACCGGCCGAAGACCCGCCGCCGCGCGACGAGGGGCCGCCGCTGAGGCGCCGCAGCCGTCCCGTCCCGGGGAAGGGCGCAGGTCGGCGCGGTGCCGACGGAAGGCGGCAGACGGGTGAGTTCTCGCTCCGGCGAGGGCGGCGGCAGGGCGGAACCGAGAGAGGGATCACAACCCGTCCGGGCGGCCCGTGCCGCTACCGCTGACGGGTTCCGTGCCCCGCCCGGCCGGACCGGGCGCCGCTCGCGCTAGCGGCTGCTCAGGCGGCGCTCCAGCGGGGTGCGGAAGCGGGGTGTCACCCGGACCGGACCCAGCCAGACGGCGAGGCGGGCCGACTCGGCGTCGATCGCGGCCTCGGCCTCGGCGCCCACCGGCTCCAGCAGTTCCCGGACGATCTCGCCGTCGGCCCGCTGCGCCCAGCCGCCGACGATCCGCCCGTTCCACCACACCGTGGGGCCGATGTTGCCGGAGCGGTCGAAGAGGTCCGCCCGGTGCTCGGCGGGCAGGAACCAGTCGCGCTGCCGCCAGCCCATCGGCGTCGGATCGAGCCCCGGCAGAAGTGCGGCCCACGGCTCCGGCTCCGGACCGTCCGTCGCACCGTCCGCATCCTCGGGCAGCGCGTACCCCTCGACGTCCCCCGCCCCGTCGCCGACGTCCAGTCGGACCGGGGCCGCCGCGCAGGCGGTGAGGGCGGCGCGTACCTCCCGCACACCCCAGCCCGTCCACCACCTGACGTCCTCGGCGGTGGCGGGTCCGTACGCCGCGAGCCAGCGCCGCACCAGCTCCGCCTGGGCTTCGGCGACCGGCAGTTCGGCCAGCGGCGCCCGCAGCGCCCACCGGTACTGCCCGCTGGTCCAGCCGCCCAGCGGGCGGCCGCGGACGATCCCGCCCTCCATGCCGAGCACCCGCAGCAGACGGGTGCCGATGGTGTGGGTCGACTGGTACGGCTTGCCCACCGCGACCGGGACGGCCTCGCGCAACTCCGGTACCAGCTCGGCCAGCCGGGAGGCGGAAGCCTGCTCGCAGTCGGCCAGCGCGGCCAGGGTGAGTCTCTCCACCTTCGCCAGCCAGTCGGGGGAGAAGCCGCCGCCGGCCGCGAAGGCGGTGAACATCCGGCGCTCCTTCTCGGCCACCTTCCGGGTGGTCGAGGACTGCACCACGGACGCCAGCTCCTCGGGCAGGACGAACAGGGTGTGCCGCATGCCGTGCATCCGCACCAGGGTCTGCCGCTCGTACAGCGCGCTCTCAAGCGCGGCGGTGTCCGAGTGCTCGAGGCGGGCGGCGGCGGAGAGGAAGACCGTCGCGGGGTCGCTGGAGTGCAGGGCCACCACCGCCCCGGCGACCTGCTCCGGAGTACGGGCGCGGTGCGGCGGCGAGAGCAGGTGACGGGCGGCCAGCAGGGCCCGGCGCCGACTGCTGTCGATCAGAGGGCGGGCGGTGCTCATGGGAACCTCCGGTCGGTCGGGGCGCCGAGCATAGAGGCAGGGTCTGACACCGGTGCCGGACTTCCGACCGGTGCGTTCCCCCTGCCGCCGGTCCCGGCTCCCTGACCGGCACCTTCCGCCCGCCGCCGTGACCGCGTCCCGAGGCCACCCGGCTTGCAGGTAATGAATGATGATAGGAAGATCTTGACGTTTTACTGTCCACAGCTCCGGAAGGGTTGCCGCCATGGGACGACCGCACTGGGTCCCCGCCGGAACTGATCTCGACAAGCCGAACGCCGCCCGGGTCTACGACTACTACCTCGGCGGTTCCCACAACTTCGAGGCCGACCGCGAGATGGCCCGCAAGGCCATCGAACTCTGGCCCGACCTGCCCGCCATCATGCGCTCCAACCGGGCCTTCCTGCGCCGGGCGGTCCGGCGCGTCGCCGAGCGGGGCATCACCCGCTTCCTGGACATCGGCTCGGGAATCCCGACCTTCGGCGCCGTCCACGAGGTGGCCAGGGGCATCCGCCCCGAGTCCCGGGTGGTCTACGTGGACCGCGACCCGGTCGCGGTCGCGCACAGCCGCCTGCTGCTGAAGGACGACCCGCTGAGCCAGGTGGTGGAGGCCGACCTGCGCTCGGTCGAGGACCTGCTCTCCCGCCCCGAGGTCACCGAACTGCTGGACGAGGGCCGGCCGGTCGCGGTGCTGCTGGTCGCGGTGCTGCACTTCATCACCGACGAGGACGACCCCGCCAGGCTGGTGTCCGTGCTGCGCGACGCCCTGCCGCCGGGCAGCGCGCTGGTCCTCAGCCACGCCTCCACCGAGGGTCGCCCGGACCAGGCGGGACCGCACCAGGACCTCTACAAGAGCACCCCGACCCCGCTCACCATGCGCGGCCGGGACCGGATCACGGCACTGTTCGAGGGGTTCGAGCTGGTCGAGCCCGGTGTCGTCTTCCTGCCGGAGTGGCATCCGGAGAACCCCGACGGGGTCGGCCCGCACCCGGAGTGGATGTCCGGTCTGGCCGGAGTCGGGTTCCTCCGGTGAGCTGGGCCCCGCCGGAGGAGGCCGCCTGGCCCGAAAGACAGGACCGCACCGGCGGGCAGCACACCACCACCTCCCGGCACGACGCCGCGTCCCGGTTCCACCAGGAGTGGGCCAGGCTGCTCCAGGACGGCCACGGGGTGGCCGTCGACCCGGACATCCTGGGCCGGCTGATCTCCCGGACCGCCGGGCTGCTGCACCGCGCGCAGCTGGAGCACCCCTTCCAGCCCGACTTCGCCGCCCAGGCCGGCGCCCTGCTGGTGGACGCCCAGTTCACCGACCCGGCGGTGCTCTCCCGCGCGGTCGAGCTGCTGCAGATCCAGCCGCTGGACGGCCGCGCCCCGGAGCTCTGCGGCGCTTTCGCGGCGGGCTGGGCGGCGGCGCTGCGCGAGCGGACCCTGCGCGAGCAGGAGTCCATCCGGTTGGCGGCCGACACCGCGCGCCAGGAGATCGAGAAGGCGCTGCGCGCCTCCGAGGCCCGGTTCAGGGCCCTGTTCGAGAGCGCGGCCATCGGGATCGGCCTCGGCGACGTGGACGGCAACATACTGGCGGTCAACCGCGCCCTGCTGGAGCTGTTCGGGGCCCGCCCCGAGGATCTCCAGGGCCGCCGGGTCGGTGACCTGGTCCACCCCGAGGACACCCCGGAGGTCTGGGAGGCGTACGAGGAGCTGATCTCCGGCAAACGGGACTACTTCCAGTTCGACAAGCCGTACTACCGGCAGGACGGCGAGGT
This sequence comes from Kitasatospora sp. NPDC001175, assembly GCF_053598215.1. Lineage (NCBI taxonomy): Bacteria > Bacillati > Actinomycetota > Actinomycetes > Kitasatosporales > Streptomycetaceae > Kitasatospora > Kitasatospora sp. NPDC001175. Next base: position 74,402 of record NZ_JBSFJU010000025.1, read on the forward strand.
GGTCTGGACCCATCTGACCGTCTCGCTGATCCGCGACGACGACGGCAAGCCGGTCTACCAGGTGGCGATGCTGGAGGACATCACCGACCGCTACCGCCTCCAGGAACGGCTGCGCCACCAGGCCACCCACGACCCGCTCACCGGGCTGCCGAACCGGGTGGCCTTCTTCGAGCGCCTGGAGAAGCTGTTCGAGGAGCCCGAGCCGGGGGCCCGCTTCGGCCTGTGCTACGTGGATCTGGACGGGTTCAAGGTCGTCAACGACAGTCTCGGCCACGACACCGGCGACCAGCTGCTGTCGGCGGTGGCCGGCCGCCTGGAGGCCGCACTCACCCCGCTCGGCCACCTGGTGGCCCGGCTCGGCGGCGACGAGTTCGTGGTCCTGCTGGAGAACTGCCGGGGAGAGCAGGAGGCGGTCGCGGCGGCCAAGACGGTACTGGCGGCGCTCACCAAGCCGGTGCTGATCGGCGACCACCGGCTGGCCGTCGGGGCCAGCGTCGGCGTACTGGAGCGCCGGGTCGCCAGCACCACGCCGGGCGCGGCGGTCCGGGCCGCCGACCTGACGCTCTACCGGGCCAAGGAGGCCGGGCGCGGCCGCTGGATCCTCTTCGACCCGGAGGAGAACGCCCGGGCGGTCAGCCGCTACACGGTCTCGGTCAGGATGCCCGCGGCCCTGGACCGGGGCGAGTTCTACATCGACTACCAGCCGCTGTGCTCGCTGCGCGACGGTTCGCTGGTCTCGGTCGAGGCACTGGTGCGCTGGCGGCACCCGGAGCTGGGCGTGCTCGGCCCGGAGGAGTTCATCGGGATCGCCGAGGAGACCGGCCTGATCATGCCGCTCGGCCGCTGGGTGCTGGAGCAGGCGTGCTCCCAGGCCGCCGACTGGGTACGGCGGTTCGGCGACGCCGCGCCGCAGCTGAACGTCAACCTGGCCGTCCGTCAGGCCCGCAGCGCCAGCCTGGTCGGCGACCTGGAGCGGATCCTGAACTCCACCGGACTCAGCCCGGAGAAGCTCCAGTTGGAGATCACCGAGTCCACCGTGGTCGGCCCCGAGGACGAGGCCCTGAAGTACCTGCACGCGCTGGTGGACATGGGAGTCTCGCTGGCCGTAGACGACTTCGGCACCGGCTGGTCCAACCTGGCCTATCTGCGCGACCTTCCGGTCTCCGGGCTGAAGATCGCCGGCTCCTTCGTCGGCGACCTGCACGACCCCGGCAAGGACGCCGCACTGGGTTGGCGGATCATCAGTGGACTGGTCTCGCTCGCCCACACCCTGGGCCTGACCGTCACCGCCGAGGGCGTCGAGAGCGGCGACGACGCCGAGCGGCTGCGGCAGATGGGCTGCGACTGGGCCCAGGGCTGGCACTTCGGCCGCCCGGCCCGCCCGGCCGACATCGCCCGCCGCATCGCCCGGAGCGGCCGGTAGGGCTGCCCGGCGGTACGGTGCGTACACCGCCGCTCAGCCGTACGTATCGGTAAAACCGGGACAAACGCCCTTGACGGGGTGTGAGTCGCCTGCCGATGATGGAGCTCTGGTGCCGCTCCGGAGCACGTCGCACCGAGAAGAGCGCCGGTGTCAGTCAGCCGTCCACCGTGGACCTGCCGCCGGGGCAGTGTGCCGTCCTCCCGCCGCACCGTCCGTGGTCAGGGCGCGCCGGCGGGGTCGAGCGTGCCCGTCGTGAGGTGCCCGCATGCCACCGCGACGCCCGGTGCGCTTCCTCATCGGGTCGGCAGCGCACCGGCGTCAGCGGGTCGATGCCATCGAAGGTCGGGGTAGTGGGCCGACTCCCTTGGCAGCGGAGGAAGTTCAGGCGCCGAGTGGGAGCAGCGGGATGCCGTGACCGAGGGTCAGCTCGGTGCCGGCCGCCTTGGTGCTGAGGTAGTGCACATTGCTCTCGGAGAGGTGGACGCCGGTGGGGACGCGTTCGGTGACGGTGATTCCGAGCGCGGTGAGTTGGGCGGCCTTGTCGGGGTTGTTGCTGAGCAGGCGGATGCCGGTGGCGTCGAGGGTGGTGAGCATCTGGGCGGCGGCGGTGTAGTCGCGGCCGTCCTCGGGCAAGCCCAGGGCGGTGTTGGCCTGGTAGGTGTCGAGGCCGGAGTCCTGCAGGGCGTAGGCGTCGAGCTTGTTGTAGAGGCCGATGCCCCGGCCCTCCTGGCGGAGGTAGAGCAGGTAGCCGCCGCTCTCGGCGATCCGTTCGACGGCCTCGCGCAGCTGGGGTCCGCAGTCGCAGCGGTCCGAGCCGAAGACGTCGCCGGTCAGGCACTCCGAGTGCAGTCGGACCAGCGGAGTTCGACCGGGCCCGCCGAGCCGCAGGGCGAGGTGCTCGGCGCCGTCGGCCAGGCCGTGGAAGGTGTGCGCCTCGGCCTCGACGCGGTAGCCGTCACCGAAGGTGAGCGGTATGCGCACCCGGGAACGGACGGTGGCCGGGCCCGGCTCCAGGCGGTGCTGCGCGTGCTCGGGCTGGGGCATGCCGGGCCTCCGGGGCGGTCGCCGGGCGGCTGGTCGCGGCCCGGGAGTGCGGGTGCTTCGAATTCGAAACGGCTGGTCGGGCTCGACCGTACACTGTAGTTCGAATTTGAACAAATATGTTTTCCGTCGGAATCGGCTGCCGGATCGGGCGCCCCGTTCGGCTCAGCATTCCCGTCCGCCCGTGCGGCCCCGCACGCAAGCTGGTGAAGGGGGTGCCGCCGAGCGTTAGGAAGAGCATGTCCAAGGCATTCGGATTCGTGGCCTACGGCGGGCCGGAGAACCAGGAGTTCCTCGACCGCCCCATCCCATCGCCAGGACCGGGCCAGCTGCTGATCGCCGTCCGGGCCGCCGGAGTGAACCCGGTGGACTGGAAGATCCGGCAGGGCTACCTGGCCACCGGGCGGCCGCTTCCCGCCGTGCTCGGCTGCGAGGTCTCCGGGGTGGTCGAGGTCGTGGGTCAGGGGGTCGAGGGCTTCTCGGCCGGGGACGAGGTCTTCGGCCCCACCGTCGCCGGGGGCTACGCCGAGCACACCCTGCTGGACGCCGCGACCTGCGCCCACAAGCGGCCCGATGTCAGCTTCACGCAGGCGGCGACGCTGCCGGTGGCCGCGGCGACCGCGTACGACGCGGTGCAGCAGCTGGACCTCGGGAGCGGGCGGACGCTGCTGATCCTCGGCATCGCGGGCGGGGTCGGCACGGCCGCCGCCCAGCTCGCCAAGGGGCACGGGCTCACCGTGCTCGGCACGGCCGGCGACGGCAACCAGGCCTACGTGGAGTCGCTCGGCGCCACCCGGATCCGGTACGGCGCGGGCGTGGCCGACCGGATCAGGGCCGTCGCGCCGGACGGCGTGGACGGGCTCCTGGACCTGGTCGGCGGCGACGACCTGCGGGCCGCCGCCGTCACCCTAAATGACCCGGCCAAGCTGGTCTCCACCGTCGACCCGGCCACGGCCGCCGAGCTCGGCGGGGCGTTCGTCCGGCGCAGCGGCGGCGCCGACACCCTGGAGGCGCTGGCCAAGCTGGTCGCCTTCGACGCGCTCGATCCGCACATCGCCGCCACCTACACCCTGGAACACGCCGCGCACGCCCTCTCCGAGGTGGAGTCGGGTCACGTCCGCGGCAAGCTCGTCCTCGACCTCGGCTGATTGGACGCCCCACCGTGAAGATCACCACGCCTGTCGTCAACGCGCCCTGCTGGGTCGAACTCGGCACCTCGGACCCCGAGGCCGCGAGGGCCTTCTACCTCGAACTCTTCGGCTGGAAAACCAGGACCGACGCCCGCCCCGAGGCCGCCGACTACACCCAACTCCTGGTCGGCGACGCCCCGGTGGCCGCGATCAGCCCCATCGTCTCCCCCCGGCAGCGGACCGCCTGGCTGATCGGCTTCGCTTCGGCGGACGCCGACGCCACCGCCGCCGCGGCGGTCGAGAACGGGGGCAGGGTGCTGAAGGAGCCCACGGACATCTACGAGGAGGGGCGCTTCGCGGTACTCGCGGACCCGGGCGACGCGGTCTTCACCGTCTGGCAGCCCAAGGCGTTCAAGGGGGCGGGCCTGCTCAACGAACCCGGCTCGCTGGGCTGGGTGGAACTGGCCACCCGGGACACCGCCGGGGCCAAGGAGTTCTACAGCCGGGTCTTCGGCTGGAGCGTGACCGTCGGCGAGACGTACACCCAGTGGGGCCTGGCGGGCGAGGACTTCGGCGGGATGCTCGACATGACCGAGCAGTTCCCGCCGGACGTCCCGCCGTACTGGATGCCGTACTTCGCGGTCGCGGACGTCGACCTGGTCGCCGAGCGGGCCGCCGCCCTCGGCGCCACGGTCATGCTGCCTCCCACGGAAGTACCGGGCGGGCCCCGGTTGGCGGTGCTCCACGACGCCCAGGGAGCCAGGTTCGGGATCCACGTGGTGGGCACGGAGGACTGAGACCGACCGGGGGTGCCCCCTTCTTCCGCGCTCCCTCTCGCCGGTCGGTCCGACTTCCCGGGGGCTGCGGCCCGGCCGTTCCCGGCGGCGACCGGACGGAACACCGTTCGCCGCGGTTCAGAGCGCCCGGGAGGGCTTGGCGCCCTCGGCGGTCCTGAGGGCCGTCGGCGCGGCCGGGCGGGGCCGGAGCAGGGCGAGGCCGCCGGCGGTCAGGGTGATGGTGACGGCGGAGAGAGGGGTCCAGTCGCCGAGGCGGTCGTACCAGGTGCGGGCGGCGGGGTCGGCGAGGGGGACGCGGACGGTGAGGGCGCCGCGGGCGGAGGTGTCCAGGTGGGCCAGGCGGCGGCCCTGGCGGTCGTAGGCCACGGACTCGCCGGTGAGAGCGGCCTGGACGACGGGGCGGCCGGTCTCGGCGGCGCGGAGGGCGCCGAGCGAGGCGTGCTGGGCGGGGGCCCAGGTGTTCTGGAAGGTCGAGGTCGCCGACTGGTAGACCAGCAGCCCGGCACCGTCGTTCGCCGCCGTGCGGGACATGTCGGGGAAGGCGGACTCGAAGCAGATCATGGTGCCGAGCGGAAGCGGGTGGCCGTCGCGGGTGCTCGCCTGGATCAGGTGGAAGCCGGTGCCCGGCACCCGGTTCTCGCCCGCCGCCTTGCTGATCCCGGCAACCCAGCCGAGGAGGGGCCGCAGCGGGATGTACTCGCCGAACGGCACCAGGCGGATCTTGCGGTAGCGGGCGGTGATGCCCCCGGGGGTGACCAGGACGGCGTCCTTGGAGATCCTGCCGTCGCCCTTGCGGGCGTCCTCGCCGACCAGCAGCTGGGCGCCGGTCGTGGTGGCGAGGCCGCGGAGGCGGTCCAGCGCGGCGGTGTCGCGGTCCAGGTCGGCGGCAGTGCTGCTCTCGCCCCAGACCACCAGGTCGATCGGCTGCCCGAGCAGACGGGTGGTGATCGTGGCGCTGGCGTCGAACCTGGATCCGGGGCTCCGGGTGACGCCCGGCTGGACCAGTGCCACGGTGGCCTGGTCACCCGGCGACGGCTGGGTGCGCAGCGCGAACAGCACGGGGCCGGAGACCACCGCGAGTGCGGCCACCGCGGCGGACAGCACCCGGAGCGAGGTCTGACGGTCCGTCAGCGCAATCACCACCCCGGTGTTGGCCGCCACCACGGCGGCGCTCACCAGCCACGCCCCGCCGACCGAGGCCAGCGCCAGGACGGCCGGGTGCTGCCACTGGCTGGCACCCAGCAGCGCCCACGGCCCGCCGAGCGCCTGCCAGGAGCGCGCGTACTCGGTGCTCACCCAGACCGACGGCACGACCACCAGCGCACCGAGCGCCCGGGCGAGGGTGAGCGGCGGGTGCAGCAGGCGCCACACCGCCAGCCCGAGCGCGGTCTGCAGCGCCCCGAAGACCACGGCCAGCGGGAGCAGTGCCGGTCCGATCGAGGGGAACAGCCAGTACAGCGCGGCCAGCAGGAAGCCGGTACCGAACCACCAGCCGCGAACTGCCGCCTCCCGTCCGCTCGGTGAGTACCGCATCAGCAGCAGCCCGGGCACCAGGGCGACCCAGGCCAGCGGGGCCAGGCTCGGCGCGGGGAAGGCGAGGACGGGTAGTGCGCCGGCGAGGAGCGCCGCGAGACGGGCGAGGCGGGGCGTCATGTCCTGATTGTCCGCCCGAACGGCGCGACTGCCCAGGTCACGGACGCCGGTGTGTCACCCAGGCCCTGGAAGGGAGGTGGGACGGGCCCTGCGCCCTTGGCAGTTCATGGGAACGGGGAGCCCGGGACCGGCCAGTACGGCCGGATCTCGGGCTCCCCGCGGGTGAGTTGCAGCCCCGGGGTGCTACGCGTCGCCCTCCAGGTCGCCCTCGGTCTCCAGGAAGGCGGTGCGCAGGGCGTCGATCAGCTCCGGGTCCGGCTCGGCCCACAGACCGCGTTCGGCGGCCTCCAACAGGCGCTCGCTGATGCCGTGCAGCGCCCAGGGGTTGGCCGCGCCGAGGAACTCGCGGTTGGTGGGGTCGAGGACGTACTCCTGGGTGAGCCGCTCGTACATCCAGTCCGCGACCACGCCCGTGGTGGCGTCGTAGCCGAACAGGTAGTCCACGGTGGCGGCCATCTCGAAGGCGCCCTTGTAGCCGTGCCGGCGCATCGCCTCCAGCCAGCGCGGGTTGACCACGCGGGCGCGGAAGACCCGGGCGGCCTCCTCGGTCAAGGTGCGGGTGCGGACCGTCTCGGGCCGGGTCGAATCGCCGATGTAGGCGGTCGGGGCCTTGCCGGTGAGGGCGCGGACGGTGGCCACCATGCCGCCGTGGTACTGGAAGTAGTCGTCCGAGTCCGCGATGTCGTGCTCGCGGGTGTCGGTGTTCTTGGCGGCGACGGTGATCCGCCGGTACGCGGTCTCCATCTCCTCGCGCGCCGGGCGGCCGTCCAGGTCGCGGCCGTAGGCGTAGCCGCCCCACACCGTGTAGACCTCGGCCAGATCGGCGTCGGTGCGCCAGTCGCGGCTGTCGATCAGCTGGAGCAGGCCCGCGCCGTAGGTACCCGGACGGGAGCCGAAGACCCGGACGGTCGCCTTGCGCTCGTCGCCGTGCACGGCCAGGTCGGCCTGGACGTGGGCGCGGACGAAGTTCTGCTCGTCCGCCTCCTCCTGCCGGGCGGCGAGCCGGACCGCGTCGTCCAGAAGCGCGACCACGTGTGGGAAGGCGTCCCGGAAGAAGCCGGAGATGCGCAGGGTCACGTCGATGCGCGGGCGGCCCAGTTCCTCCAGGCTGATCGCCTCCAGGCCGGTGACCCGGCGGGAGGCGTCGTCCCAGACGGGGCGGACGCCCAGCAGGGCGAAGGCCTCGGCGATGTCGTCGCCCGCCGTGCGCATCGCGCTGGTGCCCCACAGCGAGAGGCCGACCGAGGGCGGGAAGGCGCCGTCGTTGTCCGCCCGGTAGCGCTCGATCAGCGAGGCGGCCAGCGCCTGGCCGGTCTCCCAGGCGAGCTTGCTGGGTACGGCCTTCGGGTCGACCGAGTAGAAGTTGCGGCCGGTCGGCAGCACGTTGACCAGCCCGCGCAGCGGCGAGCCGGACGGGCCGGCCGGGACGAAGCCGCCGTTGAGCGCGTGCAGCACGGCGTCCAGCTCGTCGGTGGTCCGCGCCAGGCGCGGGACGACCTGGCGGGCGGCGAAGTCCAACACCTCCCGGACCGGCTCGGGGTGGCCGGCCGCGACCTTCTCCACCGCCTCCGGCGCCCAGTCCTCGGCCTCCATCGCCTCGACCAGGGCTCGCGCCCGGGCCTCGGCCGCGTCCGTGGCACCGAGGGTGAGCGCCGCCTCGTCCAGTCCGAGGGCCTCGCGCAGGCCGGGCAGCGCGCTCACACCGCCCCAGATCTGCCGGGCGCGCAGGATGGCGAGCACGATGTTGACCCGGTCCTCGCCGGCCGGCGCCTGGCCGAGGACGTGCAGGCCGTCCCGGATCTGGGCGTCCTTGACCTCGCACAGCCAGCCGTCGACGTGCAGCAGGAAGTCGTCGAAGCCGTCGTCCTCCGGGCGCTCGTCCAGGCCCAGGTCGTGGTCGAGCCGCGCGGCCTGGATCAGGGTCCAGATCTGGGCGCGGATCGCGGGCAGCTTGGCGGGGTCCATCGCGGCGATGTTGGAGTGCTCGTCGAGCAGCTGCTCCAGGCGCGCGATGTCGCCGTAGGAGTCGGCCCGGGCCATCGGCGGGACCAGGTGGTCGACCAGGGTGGCGTGGGCGCGGCGCTTGGCCTGGGTGCCCTCGCCCGGGTCGTTGACCAGGAAGGGGTAGACCAGCGGCAGGTCGCCGAGTACCGCGTCCGGGCCGCAGGCGGCCGACAGCGCGGCCGTCTTGCCCGGCAGCCACTCGAGGTTTCCGTGCTTGCCGAGGTGGATCACGGCGTGGGCACCGAAGCCGCCGTCCTCCCGGGACGCCGCGATCCAGCGGTAGGCCGCGAGGTAGTGGTGCGAGGGCGGCAGGTCGGGGTCGTGGTAGATGGCGACCGGGTTCTCGCCGAAGCCGCGCGGCGGCTGGATCAGCACCAGCAGGTTGCCGGAGCGGATCGCGGCCAGCACGATGTCGCCCTCAGGGTTGCGGCTGCGGTCCACGTACAGCTCGCCGGGCGCCGGACCCCAGTGCTCCTCGACCTGCTCGCGCAGCTCGGCGGGCAGCTCGGCGTACCAGCGGCGGTAGTCGGCGGCCGGGATGCGGACGGGGTTGCGGGCGAGCTGGTCCTCCGTCAGCCAGTCCTGGTCGTAGCCGCCGGCCGCGATCAGGGCGTGGATCAGCGCGTCACCCTCGTGTGCTGCTACTCGCCCGCTCGCCTCCGGGCCCTCTGACCCGGCGCCGACGCTCTTCGCTCCGGCACTCCCTCGTTCCTCGGTCGCTTGTCGCTCATCCCTTTCGGCACCGGCGGGCCCTTCGGCTCGGGGCGGGGAGGAGTCCAGCCCCGGCAGGTCGTCGCCGAGGTCCATGCCCTCCTCGCGCAGCCGGTGCAGCAGGCGGACCGCGCTGGCCGGGGTGTCCAGGCCGACCGCGTTGCCGACCCGAGCGTGCTTGGTCGGGTACGCGGAGAGCACCAGCGCCAACCGCCGCTCGGCGGGCGGGACATGGCGCAGCCGGGCGTGCCGGACCGCGATGCCCGCGACCCGGGCGGCGCGCTCGGGGTCGGCGGTGTAGACGGTCAGACCGTCCTCGTCCAGCTCCTTGAAGGAGAACGGGACGGTGATCAGGCGGCCGTCGAACTCGGGCACGGCGACCTGGGTGGCGGTGTCCAGCGGGGAGAGGCCGTCGTCGCTGTCCTCCCACTGGGCACGCGACCAGGTCAGGCAGAGCGCCTGCAGGATCGGGCGGTCGAGCGCGGCGAGCGCGCCCGCGTCCCAGGCCTCCTCGTCCCCGCCCGCCTGCGCGTCGGCCGGCCGGGTGCCGCCGGCCGCCAGCACGGTGGTGACGATCGCGTCGGCCTGGCCGAGTTCGGCGAGCAGTTCGGGCTCGGCGCCGCGCAGCGAGGCGCAGTACAGCGGCTTCGGGCGGCCGCCCTGGTCCTCGATCGCCTGGCACAGGGCCTCGACGAAGGCGGTGTTGCCGCTCATGTGGTGGGCGCGGTAGTAGAGCACCGCGACGACGGGGCCCTCGGCGGTCCGCGGGGTGCGCTCCAGGGGGCCCCAGGCCGGGGCCGAGACGGGCGGGGTGAAACCGTGGCCGGTCAGCAGCACGGTGTCGGAGAGGAAGGCGCCGAGCTCGGCCAGGTTGGCCGCGCCGCCGTGCGCCAGGTAGGCGTGCGCCTCGGCTGCGATCCCGGCGGGGACGGTGGACAGCTCCATCAACTGGGCGTCCGGCGCCTGCTCACCCGTCAGCACGACCACCGGGCGCGGGCCGGCCAGCAGCGCGTCCAGGCCCTCCTGCCAGGCGCGGCGGCCGCCGAGCAGCCGGACGACCACCAGGTCGGTGCCCTCCAGCAGCGCGGGCAGGTCCTCGGCGGTCAGCCGGGCCGGGTTCCCGAGGCGGTAGCGGACCGGGCCCGCACAGGCGCGGGCGCTCAGCAGGTCGGTGTCGGAGGTGGAAAGCAGCAGGATCACGCGACGGCCCTCCCGGCCAGGTCGGCGCCCCGTGCCGAAAGGTGTGCCGCGCGCGGCCGAGCCGCTGGTTGGTGCTCTGAGAGCGCTGAGCGACAGCCGGCCGGCGATGGAGGGAGCGCAGGAGTGATGGGTGCCAGCGGCTCAGCCCGCCCGTCGAGCGGGCGGGACGCAGCAGCGCGTGCGGGCATGCGGCAGCGCACAGGTCTCAGGCCTTCCTCGGGGTCCGCGCCCCGGGCTAAGGGAGGACGGCAGGAGTTCCTGGCTCCCACGGCGGTGAACCGTGGTCACAGTGGCGGGACCGCACCGGGTTTGCACCGGTTTCCTCCCCTTGGCGCCGTCGCTGGCGTGGACGGCCCACAGGACCGCCCGGGAGCATCGTACGGGGTGCGGCTGGGCTGGGGGAGTGTGATCTGTTCCGGGCGGTGCATCCGGAACGGCAATCTGTATGCTCGCCGCCATGCCACCCGTACCCGACTCCGTCGCACCGGGCCCCGGTACGCCCGACCGCGGGCGTTCGGACGTCTGTCCGGGGGCCCTTCGTCTGCACACCGCCGACGACGGTTCCCTCGCCAGGATCCGCATACCCGGCGGGTTGCTGACGAACAGTCAGGCAATGGTGCTGGCCGACGCGGCCGAGGAGCTGGGCGACGGCGCACTCGAGACCACCTCGCGCGGCAACGTCCAACTGCGCGGCCTGCCTTCGGACTCCGGTGGCGAACTCGGCCGCCGCCTGCGCGACGCCGGCCTGCTGCCCTCAAAGACCCATGAGCGGGTCCGCAACATCGTCGCCTCCCCGGCCACCGGGCTGGACGGCCTCGGCCACGCCGACGTCCAGGACTGGGTGCGGGAACTCGACCGGCGGCTGTGCGCGAGCGAGAGCGCGGCCCGCCTCTCCGGCAAGTTCCTCTTCGCCCTGGACGACGGGCGCGGTGACGTCGCCGCACTGGACGCCGATGTGACATTGATCGCAACCGCAGGCGGCGGCGCCCTGCTGCGCCTCGGCCGCGCCGCCACCGCCCGCCCGGTGCCGCCCGGCGGGGCCGCCGAGCACGCGGTCCGCGCCGCCGAGGAGTTCCTGGAAATGCTGCGCACCAGTGGCGCCAAGGCCTGGCACCTGCGCGAGGTTCCCGGACTGCTCGACCCGGGCGCCGAACCGCTGCCCGCGCTGCCGGCCGCCACTTTGGCCCCGGGCGCACTGCCCGGCGGACTCTCCGTGGGCCTGCGCTTCGGCCGGGTGAGCGCCGCACGGTGGCGGCGGCTGGCCGCAGCCTCGGCCGGCGAGCTGCGGCTGACCCCCTGGCGCGGGATCGTCCTGCCGGGGGCGCCGGTCGACCGGCTGCCCGAACTGGCCGCGGCCGGCTTCCGCACCGCCCCCGGCTCGGTCTGGGAACGGGCCAGCGCCTGCACCGGACTGCCCGGCTGCGCCAAGTCGCGCGCCGACGTACGGGACGACGCCGCACGGGCGTTGGACGCGGCGCAGACCCCGGCCGCTGCCGGCCCACTGCCCGTGCACTGGTCCGGCTGCGAGCGGCGCTGCGGGCATCCGGCTGGGGAGTGGGTGGACGTCCTGGCCACCGGGCAGGGCTACCGGGTGACCCGCGTCGGCCCCGGGGTCGAGGCCCCGGGGGCGGGAGTGTCAGTGGATGTGTCGACGGAACAGATGGCGGAGGCGGTAGCCGAAGCCCGGAGGACCAAGTGATCGAGTACGAGAAGGACGGCGCGGCCATCTACCGCCAGTCCTTTGCCACCATCCGGGCCGAGGCCGAACTGGCCCACCTGCCCGCCGACGTGGCGCAGGTCGCCGTGCGGATGATCCACGCGTGCGGCATGACCGACCTGGTCGACGACCTGCTCTGGTCGCCCGGCGTGGTCGCGAGCGCGCGCGCCGCGCTGCACGCCGGTGCGCCGATCCTGTGCGACGTTTCGATGGTCGCGAGCGGAGTGACCCGCAAGCGGCTGCCCGCCGACAACGAGGTGGTCTGCACCCTCTCCGACCCCTCGGTGCCCGAGCTGGCCAAGAAGATGGGCAACACCCGCAGCGCCGCCGCGATGGAGCTCTGGCTGCCCCGGTTGGAGGGCGCCGTGGTCGCCGTCGGCAACGCGCCGACCTCGCTGTTCCGGCTGCTGGAGATGGTCGAGGCCGGTGCGCCGCGCCCCGCCGCCGTGATCGGCGTACCGGTCGGCTTCATCGGTGCCGCCGAGTCCAAGGAGGCGCTGGCCGCGCACCCGTCCGGCCTGGACCACCTGGTGGTACGCGGCCGGCGCGGCGGCAGTGCGATCGCCGCGGCGGCCATCAACGCGATTGCGAGTGAGGAAGAGTGACGGAACATCAGGAGAACGGGGCCGGGCGGCTGTACGGCGTCGGCCTCGGCCCCGGCGACCCGGAGCTGGTGACCGTCAGAGCCGCCGCGCTGATCGGCCGGGCGGACGTGGTGGCGTACCACAGCGCCCGGCACGGCCGTTCCATCGCCCGCTCGATAGCCGGGCCCTACCTGCGCGGCGACCAGATCGAGGAGCAGCTGGTCTACCCGGTCACGGTCGAGTCCACCGACCACCCCGGCGGCTACCGGGGCGCACTGGACGAGTTCTACGAGGAGGCCGCCGCCCGGCTGGCCGTCCACCTGGACGCGGGCCGGACCGTCGTCGTACTGGCCGAGGGTGACCCGCTGTTCTACGGCTCGTACCAACACATGCACAAGCGGCTGGCACACCGCTACCCCACCGAGGTGGTGCCCGGGGTGACCTCGGTGAGCGCCGCCGCCGCACGGCTGGGCACGCCGCTGGTCGAGGCCGACGAGGTGCTGACCATCCTGCCCGGCACCCTCCCCGAGGAGGAGCTGACCGCGCGTCTGGCCGCCACCGACTCCGCCGTGGTGATGAAGCTGGGCCGCACCTTTCCGACCGTACGGCGGGCGCTGGAGCGGTCCGGTCGGCTGGCCGAGGCCCGTTACGTCGAGCGGGCCACCATGGCCGGGGAGCGCACCGCGCCGCTGGACGAGGTCGACCCCGAGACGGTTCCGTACTTCTCGGTCGCCGTGCTGCCCAGTCGGATCGGGCGTACGTCCGCCGAGTCCGGGCAGCCCGCCGAGTCCGGGAAGTCCGTCGCGGGCGAGGACACGGGCGAGGACGCGGGCGAGGTCGTGGTGGTCGGTCTCGGACCGGCCGGGCCGCTCTGGCTGACCCCCGAGGCGCGCGGTGAACTCGCCGCCGCCACCGACCTGGTGGGCTACACCACGTACCTCGACCGGGTGCCGGTGCGAAGTGGCCAGCGGCGGCACGGCTCGGACAACAAGGTCGAGGCCGAGCGCGCCGAGTTCGCCCTGGACCTGGCCCGGCGCGGACACCGGGTGGCCGTGGTCTCCTCCGGCGACCCGGGCGTCTTCGCGATGGCCACCGCCGTACTCGAGGCCGCCTGCGAGGAGCCGTACCGCTCGGTCCCGGTGCGGATCGTGCCGGGGATGACGGCCGCGCACGCCGCCGCCTCCCGGGCCGGCGCCCCGCTCGGCCACGACTACGCGGTGGTCTCGCTCTCCGACCGGCTCAAGCCCTGGGAGGCGGTGGCCGGGCGGCTGCGCGCCGCCGCCGAGGCCGACCTCGTCCTCGCCCTCTACAACCCCGGCTCGCAGAGCCGCACCACCCAGGTCGGCCTGGCCCGCGACCTGCTGCTGGAGCACCGCGCCCCCGACACCCCCGTGGTGATGGCCCGCGACGTGGGCGGCCCGACCGAGCGGGTGCGGACCGTCCGGCTCGCCGACCTCGACCCCGCCCAGGTCGACATGCGGACCATCCTGCTGGTCGGCTCCTCGCAGACCCAGGCGGTCCGGCGGGACGACGGCACCGAGGTGGTCTGGACCCCGCGCCGCTACCCGTCGGCCTGAAATGCCTGGGCGGAGCGCCGGGCCGTCCCCCGGTGCTCCGCCCGACCACCGTTCGAGCCGGGTGCGCTCGCGGGCCTGCCCTGACCGCGTGAGATCCCGGCCCGTTCATGCAATCTGATAACCATTCGGATCGCCGGGGGTTGGGCGCTAGCATCCCGGCCCATGACGATCAACGCCGACACCGCCGCGATACTCGACAGCGCCCTCGCCCGGATCACCGCCGGGTACGTCTTCCCCGAACACACCACCGCCATCGAGACCGCGATCCGGGGACACCTCGCCGCCGGGGCCTACGAGGGCCTCGCGGCACCCGAGTTGTGCGCGGCGGTAACCGCGCACCTCCAGGAGGCCTGCCCCGACAAGCACCTGCGGCTGCTGTACGAGCAGGAGCCGCAGTCGATGGAGGAGGAGCCGGAGGAGGTCGCCTCGGCGCGCTTCGAGGCGAGGTGCGTGGCGGCCAACTTCGGTGTCGAGCGGGTCGAACGGCTCGACGGCAACATCGGCTACCTGGACCTGCGCCTGATCGCGGACCCTGCCACGGCCGCCCGCACCTTCGCCGCCGCCATGGAGCTCCTCGCCTTGACCTCGGCCCTGGTCCTGGATCTCCGGAAGAACATCGGCGGCCTGCCCGAGGGTGTTGCCCTGTGGTGCAGCTACTTCTTCCCGGACGGCGACACCCACCTCAACGATGTCTACGACCGCAAGACCGACTCCACCCGGCAGTACTGGACCTCCACCCACCTGCCCGCCCCGCGCTACCTGGACCGGCCGGTCTACGTACTGACCAGCGCTTCGACCTTCTCCGCCGGCGAGGAACTCGCCTACAACCTGCAGGCCAACAAGCGCGCCACCCTGGTCGGCGAGACCACCCGCGGCGGAGCCCACCCCACCGCCCGGATCGCGGTCACCCCGCACATCACCGTCACCGTGCCGACCGCCCGCGCGGTCAACCCGGTCACCGGCACCAACTGGGAGGGCGTGGGCGTCGTCCCGGACATCGCCGTCCCCGCCGACCGGGCGCTGGACGCCGCCGGCGAGGACGCGCTGCGCGGGAGCGCCGCGGCGTAGCGCCGCCGTATCGCGGGCCTGTTGCCAGGCGTCCCGCCGGCGACGGTCTCCGGCGGGACGCCCAGGCTGTGGACCCGGTGCGGTTCAGTCGAGCTGGTACTCGAACCAGATCCGGTGCGTGCCGTCGGCCTCGACCACCAGCCCGCCCGAGCCGGAGATGCCGGCCAGTTCGCCGGTGCCGCTCGACGGCACGATGGTGAAGAACTCCGCGCTGCGGTTGCTGCCGGAAGTCGACGTCGAGTGCGCGAAGTTGAAGGTGCCGGCCCGGCCGTGCAGCGATCCCTCGAACGACTCCATGGCCAGATAGGTGCCGACGCCCGCGGCATGGTCGAACGCGGAGGTGAACAGGGTCGCGGAGTGGCCGACCACCTCGCCCCGGTAGTGCTTCTCCATCGTCGCGACACCCGCCGGGGTTGCGGTGGACACGGCCAGGGGCGATGCCAGCTCGGCCGGAGCGAAGTTCTTCACGGTGAACGTTCCGTCAGCTCTCATGACCTGATCGTATCGGCCGGGGCCGCCCTGGGGCGGTAAGTCGCGGCTCAGCGTGGGCGGTTCGCCGGGTACGCGGCCGAGCCGCGTGCGGAGCGCTCAGGACGGGAGGTCCGCCAGCCAGGCGAGGGCACCCGGGACGTCCGGCGCGGCCTGTACGCCCCGGGGGAGTTCCGGGCGGCGGACGATCACGACCGGGATGCCCAGTTCGCGGGCGGCCTTCAGCTTCGGGGCGGTGGCCGCGCCGCCGCTGTCCTTGGTGACCAGGACGTCGATCCGGTACTCGCGGCAGACGGCCCGTTCGCCGTCCAGGGTGAACGGGCCCCGGTCCAGCAGGACTTCGGTCCGCGGGGGCATCGGCGCCTCGGGGGCGTCCACCGAACGGGCGAGGAAGAAGTGGTCGGTGAGGTGCGTGAAGGCGGCCAGCCCCTGGCGCCCGGTGGTCAGGAACACCCGGCGGCCGAGGCCCGGCAGCGCGTCGGCCGCCTCGGCCAGCGAGTCCACCGGGTGCCAGCGATCCCCCGGAACCGGCACCCAGCTGGGACGACGCAGAGCGAGCAGGGGAACATGTACCTCGGCGGCTGCCTCGGCCGCGTTGCGGCTGATGGTTCCGGCGAAGGGATGGGTGGCGTCGATGAGCGCGTCCACGCGCTGCTCGCGCAGCCAGGCGGCGAGCCCGGACGGCCCGCCGAACCCGCCGATCCGCACCTGCCCGGCGGGCAGCCGGGGCTCGGCCACCCGGCCCGCCAGCGAACTGGTCACCCGCAGCGACGGGGCGGCGTCCAGCTGCTCGGCCAGCCGCCGGGCCTCCGTGGTGCCACCGAGGATCAGGACGTGCCGCACAGACATGGGAACTCCAGGGGACGTACGTGGCTGAGACGGGAGGCCGGGCCGCACAGCTGAAGAGCAGCGGGCTGCGGCACGGGTGGACGACGGGCGCGTGCGCGACGGCGGCGACCGCCGCAGCGTACACGGCACTGCTGACCGGGGACTTCCCCGACCCGGTGACGATCACCCTGCCCAAGGGTCAGCAACCGGCCTTCTCCCTCGCGGACGAGAAACTGACGGAGTGTCAGGGTAATGGCCGAGAGCAGGCGATGGCCGGGGTGGTGAAGGACGCCGGGGATGACCCGGACGTCACCCATGGCGCGCTGGTCCGCTCCACCGTCCGGCCCGCGCCGCCCGGCAGCGGAGTGGTGTTCCGGGCCGGACCCGGCGTCGGCACCGTGACCAAGGCCGGACTGCCGCTGCCCGTCGGCGAACCCGCGATCAACCCCGTGCCCCGGCAGATGATCCGGGACACCGTCGCCGAGATCGCCGCCCGGTACGGCGGCAGCGGGGACGTGGAGGTGGAGATCTCCGTCGACAACGGCGAGGAGATCGCCCGCTCCACCTGGAACCCCCGGCTCGGCATCCTCGGCGGTCTGTCCATCCTCGGCACCACCGGCATCGTGGTGCCCTACTCCTGCTCCGCCTGGATCGACTCCATCCGGCGCGGCGTGGACGTCGCCCGCGCCGCCGGGCGCACCCATGTCGCCGGCTGCACCGGATCGACCTCCGAGCGGGTCGCCGTGGCCGTGCACGGGCTGCCCGAGGATGCCCTGCTCGACATGGGCGACTTCGCCGGGGCGGTGCTGAAGTACCTCAAGCGCCATCCGGTGCCCAGGCTGACGGTCGCCGGAGGCTTCGCCAAACTCTCCAAACTCGCCGCCGGCCATCTCGACCTGCACTCGGCCCGCTCCCAGGTCGACAAGGGCTACCTGGCCGAACTGGCCCAGCGGGGCGGCGCGGACCCGGCGCTGACCGCCGCCGTCGCCGCCGCCAACACCGGCCTCGAAGCCGTCCAGCTCTGCTCGGCCGCCGGCGTCCCGCTCGGCGACCTGGTCGCCGAGGCCGCCCGTGCCACCGCCCTCGGGGTCCTGACCGGCTCGCCGGTCGCCGTCGACGTCATCTGCATCGACCGCGCCGGCACCATCGTCGGCCGGGCCGAACCGGCGGGTCCGGGTTACCCCTGACACCGCAACCGCAGTCGTGAACGGCCTGCTGCGGCAGTACTTCCCCAAGGGCACCGACTTGTCGGTCCACAGCAGCGATGACCTGGACGCTGTGGCCGCTGAACTCAATGACAGCCACCGCAGGACGCTCGACTGGGAGACCCCGGCCGAGCGCATGCAGAAGCTGCTCGGGTCTTGGGTTCAGAAGTCAGGGCGCGCCCGGAGCGCCGCGAGGGCGGCGGGCCAACGTGAAGCGGATCTACTGACCGGGGCGCTCCATCTGGCTACGATTTGCACATGGCTGATCACGACACGGAATTCCGGTCTCTCGACGGCACCCAGCTCCTTGGCACGATCAGCACCCCGCCGACCCCCTTCCGGAGCGGCTTCGCCGTCCTTGTACACGGCTCCGGCGTCACTCGAGAGGAGGGCGGGTTCTTCACCCGCCTCGCCGGCGGCCTTGCCGAACACGGCATCACCAGCTTGCGGTTCGACCTGCGGGCCCACGGGGCCAGCGCGGGCCGGGAGTCTGAGCTGACGATCGCGTCTGTCACCAACGACATCCGCGCCGCCGCCGATCACCTGCGCGCGCACACGAGCAACACGGGGTCGGTGCACGTCATCGCCGCGTCGTTCTCCGGTGGTGCCGCCTGCCTCCACGCCGCGCACCGGCCGGGCGGGGTCGGGAAGTTGGTGCTTCTGAACCCTCGCTTGGACTACCGGGAGCGGTACGTCACCACCCGACCGGGCTGGC
The DNA here is from genome assembly GCF_053598215.1 of Kitasatospora sp. NPDC001175. Lineage (NCBI taxonomy): Bacteria > Bacillati > Actinomycetota > Actinomycetes > Kitasatosporales > Streptomycetaceae > Kitasatospora > Kitasatospora sp. NPDC001175. Next base: position 92,544 of record NZ_JBSFJU010000025.1, read on the forward strand.
AGGACGACTATCTGTCTCCCGAAACGGCGAGTCTGCTGGACACGCAGGGCTTCACCGAGAAGTCCCCGTTCGAGCTGAACCGGGCCCTGCTGAACGAGGTATTCTACCTGGACACCCCGTCCATCCTTGCTTCGGTGAAGGCGCCGGTGCTGCTGGTTCACGGCACGAAGGACACCTTCGTGCCGATCGAGTCCACCTACCGGCATCGACCGATGTTCGGCGGTCCGACCGAGCTACTGGAATTGGCAGGCGCACAGCACGGCTTCGCGGTCCACGACGACCCGAAGTACCTCAACCCGCAGTCGCAGGCGTGGCAGGCCGAGGTCGTCTCCCGTGTGAGCACGTTCCTTTCGTCCTAGCCTGCCGCCAGTACGAACAGTTGGTACCGCAGTTCCCTCACCGCCTGGCGCTCGCCGTAGGGGCTCAGTGCCAGCGCGGTGCGGCGCAGCTCGGAGAGGGCCTGCCCGAACCGAGCCGGCCGCAGCCAGGTTCAGGGCCTCCAGGGCAACGATGGCCTGTCCAGCTTCCGGGGTCTCGGCGCGCCGGTCCTCTCCGCAGTCACCCTCATACGCCCGTGAACACGGCGCTCCCTGCCCGGCCGTAGCGGGGCAGAGGGCTCTTGGTCGTTCGCGGCTGGTCAGCGGAGCGCGGCAACAGCATCCGTGTACTGCTCGGTGGTCAGGTCGTCGTCGGCGATTCCGAGCGCGTCGAGCACCGACCGCACGACAGCAAGGGACGCCGGGAGATCGTCAGCTGTTGCTGCAACCGTCTCCACCTCAATGAACGTGCCGTCGATCTCCGGCACTCGAACGAGCGTGGCCAGGAGGTCACGGCCGTCTGCCTTGATGCTGTAGTTCCGGCACCGCTTCTCGAAGGCGATCGCAGGCACATAGCCCAGGCCCCGCACAATGGCGTGGGCCGCGGCGGCGTCGTCAACGCGCGTCTCCGCTTCGGGCTTGGAACCGGACGCCTCGTCTACTCGGGTGCCCTTGTACGTCATCACGGTTCGGGTGTCGTCGGTGCTGTGCACCGTTCTGATCCGTAGTTCCCGATCGCCGCCCATCAGGCCACCTGCCGGATCGTCATAGTAGGTGTCCTGGTACACCTCTGGACGTCCCGGGCCATAAGCATCCTCCAGGCGCGTCATGACGCTCTCCGGGTCGCGCACGCGCGCCTTGAGTTCGGCCTCGATCGCCACTTTGTCCCTCCGTCAGATCACCTGTTGAGCATCTTCGAGCATGCGCCCCCAACCCGATGTTCACCCTCAACCGGGCGATCGCACTTGATGGCTCCCCGGCGTAGGCGTGGCTAGCTCCGGAAGTCCGGGTAGCCCAGGATGAGGAGCTTCTCGGACGGATTGAGGACGTAGGGGACGATCTTGCCGGTGTCCTCGAAGCCGAGCCGCCGGTAGAAGGCCAGCGCACGCCCGTTGCTCTCGTGCACACCCAGGGTCAACCAGCGTACGTCGGTGTGGTCCTGGGCGTGGCGGATGCTTGCCCTGATCAGGCCGGCGGCGGGGCCGTCAGGGCCACGGTACTTCGGGGAGACGTAGACCGAGTGGACGTGAACGTGATCCGGGATGTCCGGGAGAGGCCCGACACCGGCGAGCCCGACCCAGTTTCCGGCTTCGTCGGCGGCGATGAAGGTGGCGCGCTCCTCGGAGGTGGCCTCGACGGCGGCCTGCTCCTGCCAGACGCCGTCGGGGAGGGCGGCGGTGTCGTCGTAGGAGGAACTGAAGGCCGTCGGTGCATCGCGCAGCGCCTCCAGCCTGATCGTGCGGAGTTCCCGCCACTCCGTGCCGGTCATCCGGCGTATGAAGTAGTGCATGGGTCCGACCTTCGCAGAGTCGGGTGGCGGCATCACCACCGGGATGGATCAGCTGCCGCCTACCGGGGCCGCTCGGCGACGGTTCTGGTCGCGTCGGACAGGCTCATTGTCCTGATCGTCATACACCCAGCATCCTCGGGCGGCGCCGGGCCGAAATCGCGCCCGTGGATGATCTACCTCCCCCGTGCGGGGGAGGTAGATCATCGGTCACAGCACTAGCCGCCGCAGGGCTCGTGCGGCCGCTCGCGCTCCGGGGAGTAGAGGTGGCTGTCGCGGAACTGCTCCGCGCCGAGGGTGCGGCCGACCAGGATGACGGCGGTGCGCAGGACTCCGGCCGCCTTGACCTGGGCCGCGATGTCGCCGAGGGTGCCGCGGAGCACCAGCTCATCCGGGCGGCTGGCCATGGCCACCACCGCTGCCGGGCAGTCGGCGCCGTAGTGCGGCAGCAACTCGTCCACCACGCTGTCCACGTACCGCGCCGCCAGGTGCAGCACCAGCAGGGCGCCGCTGCGCCCGAGGGTGGCGAGGTCCTCGCCCTCCGGCATCGGGGTGGCCTGCCGGGCGACCCGGGTGAGGATCACCGTCTGGCCGACCGTCGGTACCGTCAGTTCGCGCTTGAGGGCGGCCGCAGCGGCCGCGAACGCCGGTACGCCGGGCACGACTTCGTACGGGATGCCCGCCGCGTCCAGGCGCCGCATCTGCTCGGCCACCGCGCTGAACACCGACGGGTCGCCCGAGTGCAGCCGCGCCACGTCCAGGCCCTCCTCGTGGGCGCGGACCATCTCGGCGACGATCTGGTCCAGGTTCAGGTTGGCGGTGTCGACCAGCCGGGCGTCCGACGGGCATTCGGCGAGCAGTTCGCGCGGCACCAGGCTGCCCGCGTACAGGCACACCCCGCTGGCGGCGAGGATCCGCTGGCCGCGCAGGGTGATCAGGTCGGCGGCGCCGGGACCGGCTCCGATGAAGTGGACGGTCATGGCGTGGGCTCTCCCTGCTTCTCGGGGTGGGTTTCGGGCTGCTCCGTGGCGGGTTTGACCACCGACCAGTGCGTCACCGGCATCGCCTGCCGCCAGCCGGTGAAGGAGCCGACGGGTACGGCGTGGGCGACCGCCAGCCGCAGCAGCTCGCCGCCGTGCCTGCGGTACCACTCGGTCAGCAGGGCCTCCGACTCCAGCGTGACGGTGTTGGCGACCAGCCGCCCGCCCGGCGGCAGCGCGTTCCAGCAGGTCTCCAGCAGACCGGGCGCGGTGAGCCCGCCGCCGATGAACACCGCGTCGGGGGTGGGTAGTTGGTCCAGCGCCTCGGGTGCGCGGCCGGTCACCACCCTGAGCCCGGGCACCCCGAGCACGGCCGCGTTGCGGGCGATCCGCTCCGCCCGCACCGGGTCGCGCTCCACGCTGACGGCCCGGCAGGACCGGTGCGCGCGCAGCCATTCGATCGCGATGCTGCCCGACCCGCCGCCGACGTCCCACAGCAACTCGCCCGGCAGTGGAGCGAGCGAGGCCAGGGTCGCCGCCCTGACGTGACGCTTCGTCAACTGTCCGTCGGATTCGTACGAGTCGTCCGGCAGTCCGGGCACCAGTGAACCGCGGGGCGCGCCGGGTGCGGGCGCGCACTCGACGGCGATCAGGTTGAGCGCGGCGCCCGGCTGGTGCGGCCAGTCCTCGGCGCGGCCGTCCAACTGCCGCTCCTGCGGCCCGCCCAGCTGCTCCAGCACGCGCAACCGGCTGGGGCCGTAGCCGCGTTCGGTGAGCAGCGCGGCGACGGCGGCGGGCGTACCGGCGTCCGCGCTGAGCACCAGCAGCCGGCGGCCCGGGTGCAGGGCGAGGCCGAGCGAGTCCAGCGGCCGACCGACCAGGCTGACCACCTCGGTGTCCTCCAGCGGCCAGCCGAGCCGGGCACAGGCGTGCGAGACGGAGGAGGGGTGCGGCAGCACCCGCAGACGCTCGGGGCCGACCGTCTCGGCGAGGGCGCGGCCGATGCCGTAGAACATCGGATCGCCGCTGGCCAGTACCGTCAGGCGCCGCTTCGAGTGCTCGGCGAGCAGCCCGGGGACGGCCGGACGCAGCGGCGAGGGCCAGGGCAGGCGGACGGCGGTGACCTCGGCCGGGAGCAGGTCCAGTTGGCGAGGGCCGCCGATCACGGTGTCCGCCGCGCGCAGTGCCGCACGGGCCGGCTCGGCCAGCCCGGCCCAGCCGTCCGCGCCGATCCCGACCACGGTCACCGGCTGGTCGCCGTTCGCGGGGTCCGCGGGGTTGGCGGGGTCCGTCGGTCCGGGCGGCACGGGGGGCGTGGCGGTGGCCAACGGGCTGCTCCTCTGGTGGTGGTGGTCCGGCGCGGCGGTCCGTGCAGGTCGCACGGGCAGCCCGCAGCCTACCGGGGCCGGTCCGGCCCGCTCACGGGCACCCGGATCACCGGAAGCCGGAAGCCGGACGCCGCGTCCGGGACGGGTGGGCCGGGCGGATCCTGCGGGGACGGCCGTTCCCGTCGGTCGTCCGGGCCCGGTTCGACGGCCGGGAACGCGGCGTCGCCCCCGCATCCGATCGGCGCCCACGGGTGGAACCGGGTGCACCGCTCCGACGTCTGTGCAGGGGTTTGCGCGAGATTACGAACAACCGGGGGAGCACCGATGGCGGATTTCACCATGGACCGGAGGGCCTCGAGGGCCCGTGGCCGGCACCTCGACCAGGCCGGTCACGGGCCGGAGACGGCGGGCGGCGAGCTCCGGAATCCGCCGGGATCCGGCCCCGAGGAACCGTTCGCCCGCCGGGCCGCCGATGTGGCGGGCGGGCTCCGGCGGCGACGGAGAGCGCGATGAGCGGCCTGACCCGGAACGCGACGGCCACGGCGGCCGCTGCCGTGCTCCTGCTGGCGGCAACGGCCTGTGGCTCGTCCTCCGCGCACCGGCCGGCGATCGTCGTCAACCTGCCCGAGGCCCAGATCGCGGACCACCGGGCGGTGTTTCCGGAGAGCGAGATGCAACTCTCCGTCGGGCAGGCCTTCACGGTGTCGGAGACGCGCGGGGCCGTTTCGCACGCCTGGTACTTCACCGGCCCGGGCGACGCGCACGTCATCCGGAACGGCGCCGAGGTGGCCAGGAGCACCTGCTCCGGCCCGCCGCCAGCGGCCGGCTGCCCCGCGCAGGTCACCACCGCCCATACCGCCGTCGGTGCCGGCACCACCACGCTGACCTGGACCTATCGCGACACTGTGGCCTGCGAACGGCCGCAGGAGCCGGGAGAGCGCTGCGTCCTGGCCACCAAGACCGTCCGCGTCACCGTGCGCTGAACCGCTTCCCGCTTGCGACGGATCCGGGAGCGGTATGACGGAGGTGAGGGGCCGTCGAGCGGGAGGAGCGGTAGATGAGCGGCGCGGGCCGGACGGGGGCATGGGTGATGGACCGGGGGCTGCGGTGGGTGGCACGCGAGGTGCCGGAGCCGGGGCCGTACGGAGTGGTGGTGGAGGTCTCGGTGTGCGGGGTGTGCCGGACCGACCTCCACCTGGTCGAGTGGGACTTGCCGACGCACCTGCCGGAGTGCACGCCGGGCCACGAGATCGTCGGCCGGGTGGTCCGGGCCGGGCCCCGGGTGACGGGGGTGGTGCCGGGGGACAAGGTCGGGGTCGCCTGGCTGGCGCGGACCTGCGGGTTGTGCCGGTTCTGCCGCACCGGGCGGGAGAACCTGTGCCCGCACTCCCGGTACACCGGCTGGGACCTGCACGGCGGGTACGCCGGTCTCACCGTGGCCGACAGCCGTTACGTCTACCGGCTGCCGCCCGGCATCCCGGACGAGGAGTTCGCGCCGCTGCTCTGCGCCGGCATCATCGGGTACCGCGCGCTGGAGCGGGCCGAACTGCCGCCAGGGGGACGGCTCGGCATCTACGGCTTCGGCGCCTCCGCGCATCTGACCGCGCAGCTCGCGCTGGCCCGGGGTGCGAGGGTCCACGTCTTCACCCGGGGCGAGGAGGCGCGGCGGCTGGCGCTGGAGCTCGGCGCGGCGTCGGCACAGGAGGCGTACGCGGGCTCGCCCGAGCCGCTGGACTCGGCGATCCTGTTCGCGCCGGTCGGGGCGCTGGTGCCGGTCGCGCTGGAGGCGCTGGATCGGGGCGGGACCCTGTCGATCGCCGGGATCCACCTCACGGACGTACCCGTGCTCAACTACCGGCGGCACCTGTTCCAGGAGCGGACGGTGCGCAGCGTCACCGCCAACACCAGGGCGGACGGCCGGGCCTACCTGGCCGAGGTGGCCGCCCACCCGCCGGTGGTGCACCTCCAGCGGTACGCCATGGCCGAGGCGGCCGAGGCGCTCGAGGACCTGGCGGCCGGCCGGTTCACGGGTGCGGCGGTGCTGCTGAACGACGGCCGGGCCGGGGCGGGTCGCGAGTCGTGACGTCTGAACGGCCGCCGGGGCGGGTCGGATGGCCGGGTTGCGGTGCTTGAACGGCGGCCGGGCCGGTCAGAAGGCGGAGTTGTAGCGCTCCAGGTAGGCGGCGAACTGGGCGATGTCCGCGTCGTCCCAGTCTGCGAGGCGGTCGAAGAAGGCGGCGCGGCGGCGTTCGTAGGCCACGCGCATGGCCTCCAGGCCGGTGGGGGAGGGGCGCAGGATCTGGCCGCGGTGGTCCTCGGGGTCGGTCTCGCGGACCAGGTAGCCGAGCTTCTCCAGGGCGCCGACCTGGCGGCTGACCGTCGACTTGTCGAGCATGAAGTACGCGGCCAGATCGGCACCCCGGCAGCCGCCGCGCTCGGTCATCAGGTCGAGCATGCTGAAGGCGACCAGGGACAGCTCGGGGTGCAGCTCCGCAGCCCGGCTGCGGGCGCGCCGGGCGAACGCGGTGAGCTCGCGCTGGATCGACCGGAGGGATTCCTCGCGGGAGGAGGACTGGGATTTCTCGTTCACGGTTGTATAGTACATCCAGATGGGTTGCATTTACCAACCTATTTGCCCTGATAGTTGCATTTACCAACTTGGTTCCCTGGCTTGGCCCACCGACTTGGTTTCCCGACTTGACGGGTCGCTTGTGAGACGGACGAGAAGGACCGCACGGACCATGACCACTACCCACCGGGCCGCACGCACCGGTCCCACCACCGCGCCGACCGCTGCCGGGCAGAGCACCCCGGGCCTGCGCCGAAGCCTCCAGCACATCGCCGTGCACCTGCTCACCCCGCTGCTGATGTGCCTGGGCATGGCGCTCGCCTACCAGGGCGCCTTCCACCAGCCCGAGCCGCACCATCTGAAGGTCGCCGTGGTCGGCACCACACCGCAGGTCCAGGTGCTGGCCCAGACCGTCAAGGACCGGGCCGGCGACGGCCTCGACGTCACCACGCTGCCCGACCGGCAGAGCGCCGAGCAGCAGCTCCGCGACCGGGAGCTGGCCGGGGCGTTCGTCCCGAGCCCGAGGCACCCTGAACTGCTGGTCGCCAAGGCCGGTTCCGACACCTCCGCGATCGCCGCCGAGACGGTCTTCCAGACCGTCGCGAGCAAGCAGGGCGCACCGCTCGCCGTCACCGACGTGGCGCCGCTCGCCGCCGGCGATCCGACCGGCCAGGGGATCTTCTTCCTGCTGGTCGCGTTGAGCATCGGCTCGTACGGCAGCGTGGCGGTGATCGGCGCGGCGGGCGCGGCGCTGAGCACGTGGGTCCGGGCGCTGGTCGGCCTGGTGGCCTCACTGGCGGTCAGCGTGATCGGGATCGCCACCGCGGGCCCGCTGTTCCACGTCGTCGACCACCACCGTGTCGCGGTCTGGGCGCTCGGCTGGCTGTACTCGGCGGGCATCGTCGCGGTCGGTACCGGCCTGCACACCTTCCTCAAGCGCTGGACCACGCTGACCCTGATGGTGCTCTTCGTGATGCTCAACTTCACCACGTCCGGCGGGATTTACGAGCCCGAGCTGCAGAACGGCTTCTTCGGTGCGCTGCACTCCTTCTGGAACGGCGCCGGGTTCGTGGAGGGCGCGCGCAGCATCCTCTACTTCGACGGCGGCGCGGGACTCGGCGGCCGGGTGCTCTCGCTGGCGCTGTGGTTCGCGGCGGGCCTGGTGATGCTGGCCGTCGCCGGCGTCCACGAGCGTCGGCAGCGGGCGGCGTCGGCCCCGGCGGCCCGGGTGCCGCTGGAGCGGGCGCAGGCCGATGAGCTGGACCCGAAGGTCGCGGAGGAAGAGGAGGAGATGGCGGAGGCGGTCGGCGTCTGAGTTCCGAACCGGCCCGGCAGGCGGCCCTGCCGTCCGGCCGGGCCGGACGGGGTGGCGCGGGCGACCGTCCGGTCGGGGTGCTCTAGCCGAGCGGGAGGCGGGCCACCAGGAGGGCGCCGCGGGGGGAGGGCTCGGCGGTGAGGGTGCCGCAGTGGTGGGCGGCGATGTCGCGGGCGATGGCGAGGCCGAGGCCGGTGCCGCCGTGGTCGCGGCTGCGGGCGTCGTCGAGGCGGGTGAAGCGTTCGAAGACGCGGTCGCGGTCGGCGTCCGGGATGCCGGGGCCGTCGTCGCGCACCTCCAGGACGGCGGTGCCGTCGGGGCCGGTGCGCAGGGTCAGCCGGATCTCTCGCTCGGCGTGGCGCTGGGCGTTGTCCAGCAGGTTGGTGAGCAGCCGGGTGAGCCAACTGCGGTTGCCGGTCACGGTGATGTCCGGCTGGAGCTCGGTCCGGACGGTGATCCGGTCGCCGTGGCGGGCGGCGACGGTCGCCCGGCAGAGTTCGGCCAGGTCGAGTGGGTGGGTCTTGACGGGGTCGGCGGCGTCCATCCGGGCGAGCAGCAGCAGGTCGGAGGCCAGGTCCTGGAGGCGGACGGTGTCCTCGAGCGCGTCCTTGACCAGGTCGGGCCAGAGCGCCGGGTCCGGGTGGGCCATGGCGACCTCGAGCTGGGTGCGCAGCACGGTGATCGGACTGCGGAGTTCGTGTGAGGCGTCCGCTATGAACTGGCGCTGGCGGGCGCCCGCTTCCTCCAGCCGGTCCAGCGTGGCGTTCATGGTGCGGGCCAGGCGTGCGATCTCGTCCTCGGCGGCTGGGACCGGGACCCGGCGGTGCAGCCGGTGCTCGGTGATGTCGGCGACCTCGGCGCGGATCGCCTCGACCGGGCGCAGCGCCCGGCCGGTGACCCACCAGGTGACCCACGCGACGGTGCCGAGCAGCAGTGGCAGGCCGACGGCGAGCGCGGCCTTGGTGATCTCGTCGGCGGCGTCGGCCGCGCGCAGCGAGGTTCCGGTGTAGATGGTGAGCGGGCCGGTGGGGGTGGGGGTGGTGACGGCGACCAGGCGTTGGTCGTGGTCGTCGTCCACCGGTTCGCCGGACCAGGTGGTCCGCAGGGTGCCGTCGGCCGGGCGGAGGTCGGTCACGGGCGGCTTGCCCGCCAGGTTCTGGCTGGCGGCCACCACCCGGCCGCTCGCGTCCACGGCCTGGATGAAGTCGGCTCCGTGGGCCAGCGGCACCAGGTCGGGCAGCCGGCCCTGGGCGGCCAACTGCGCGACGGTGTCGGCCTGTTGGACGGCGGCGCGCTCGGCGTTGCGGCTCAGGTTGGCGTGCAGGATGGCGAGCAGGGCGAAGGCGCCCGCACCGAGCGCGACCGCGACGACCGCGGTGGCGCCGACGGTCGCCCTGGCCCGGACGGAGGCGGGCCACAGGCGGCGGAGGGTGCGCAGGACGCGCAGGACGCGCAGGGCGCGGACGCGCGGGAGGTTCAGGCGGATCCTCGGCACCGGGTCAGCCTCGCGAGCGCGGCGAAGCGTGCGCGCGGTTGTCTGCACGGGTGTGGGCCTCGGCGTGCGGGTCGCCGGAGCGGCTCTCCGTGCGTGTACGGGCCTCGGCGTGCGGGTTGCCGGAGCGGCTCTCCGTGCGGGGTTCGGCCCGGCTGTCCGTGTCCCGGTGGGATGCCTTCCGGCCGGTGAGGAGCTCAGCCACCGTCGGCCGCCAGGCGGTAGCCGGCACCGCGGACGGTCTCCAGGGCCGAGCGCCCGAAGGCCGTGTCGATCTTGCGGCGGACGGCACTGACGTGCACCTCGACGAGATTGAGGTCCGCCTCGAAGGCCGAGTCCCAGACCTGGTCCAGGATCTCGCGCTTGGGCACCACCTCGCCGGCCCGGCGGGCGAGGTACTCGAGTACCGCGAACTCCCGTGCGGTGAGCCGGACGTCGGCCCCGTTCCGGGTGCAGGAACGGCGCGCCGGGTCGATCACCAGGTCGCCGAGGGCGAGCGTCTGCGGGAGGCGGCGGCCGGTCCGGCGGTGCAGCGCCCGCAGCCGGGCGACCAGGACCACGTACGAGAACGGCTTGGAGAGGTAGTCGTCGGCGCCGGTGTCCAGTGCCTCCGCCTCGTCGTACTCGCCGTCCTTGGCGGTGAGCATCAGGATCGGCGTCTCGTTCCCGGCCGCACGCAGGCGGGCGCAGACCCGGTAGCCGTTGAGCCCGGGCAGCATGATGTCGAGCACGATCACGTCGTAGTCGCGTTCGACGGCCAGCCACAGCCCCTGGTTCCCGTCGTGGGCGACGTCCACGGTGAAACCCTCGGCCTGCAGACCCCGCTGCAGGGCCTGGGCCAGCCGCTTCTCGTCCTCCACCACCAGTACGCGCACGCGGTCCAGGGTCGCACACCGGTTTCGGTGGCGGCTGAAGCGGTCTTCAGGATGCTTCAGGCTGGCTTCAGCAATGCGTGGCCATGCTGAGCGCCGTTGCGGCCGGCGAGGGGCCGGCAGCCGTGAGGAGGAATGCCAGTATGTCCCAGTCCGTCCCCCCGGAGTCGTTCGATTCCGCCGAGACCCCCGCGACCGGCGAGGCCGCGACCAAGGCGTCGCTCCGGGACCGGTACCTGCGGCTGCCGAAGCGCCGCCGTCCCCGGCTGGTGGCCCTGGGCGCGGCGGTGGCCGTGCTGGGTGTCGCCGGTGTCGGTGCCGCCGCGGTGGTCCACCACGGGATGGAGCACGAGGGCGGCCGGCACGGCCACTTCGCCGCCGGGCACGAGCACGCGGGGCGTGACGGCGAGGGCAAGGATGGCGAGAGCAAGGGCGGCGAGGGCAAGGGCGGCGGGCGTTCGCACGGCCACGACCACGGGTGGACCGGGCAGGGCGGCCAGGACGGAGCCGGCCGTGACGGCGCCGGCTACGGTGGCGAGCCGGCCGACCTCGCGCCCGCGCCGCTCCCGGCCGTCCCGGCGGACCAGGCACTCGCCAAGGCCGTCGCCGCCGTCCCCGGTGGCAAGGCGGACACGCTTCGGGCGGTCGGCCAGCAGGGCGGCGGCAGCGCCTGGGCGGTCGAGGTGCTCGGTCCCGACGGCGTGCGCCACCTGGTCACGATCGACGGTGCGGCGGGCTCGGTGACCGGCAACACCATCGTCTCCCCGGAGACGGGCAGCCACTGACCTGCCCCCATCAGCCGCCGGGCCCCTACGCCCGGCGACGCCCCAGCCCCCCGGTGCGCGGTACCGGGAGGATCCACCCGGCCCGCCGCACCCCCGAAGCGGCCTCCCCGTCGCTGCGGCGGGCCGGGTGGGTGCGCCCGTCGGGCGACGGGCGCATGTGACCGGCGACCCGTGAGCGCCCGCCGATGCCCTGCACCCATCGGCGGGCGCAGGCGCTCACGCCTGGAGCGACTCCAGGAACTCGCGGACGGCCCCGGCGAAGCCCACCGGGTCGCCGTCGTGGACGAAGTGGTCGGTGTCCAGAGCGACGTGCTGGGTGCCGGGCCGGCGTTCCGCCATGGCTCGCGCCAACTCGCCGTCGACACAAGGCAGTCGGGTTCCGGTGACCAGCAGCGCCGGGCAGTCGCCGGCCAGCCACTCGTCCCAGTGGTCACCGTGCACCTGCTCCTCGGAGGAGACGGTGTCCTGCGGATGGAAGGGCAGGCGCCAGCTGCCGTCGGGGAGTCGGCGCAGATTGCCGCCGATCATCGGCCCCGCCACCGGGCCGAGCGCGTCCAGCAGGGCCTCGCGGGTCGGCGCCGTGTAGGGAAAGCCGAGCACGAAGGCGAGCGGGCTCGGGCCCCCGGTCGGGATGGCGGCCGCACCCTCCTCGTTGATCAGCGCGCTGACCAGGTGCGGGTGCCGGGCGGCGAGCTGGTACGCGGTGATGGCGCCGCCGGAGTGGCCGAGTACGGGGAGCGGTCCGAGCCCGAGGTGTTCGATCAGGGCGACGACATCCGCTATGTAGCCCTCGCGGGAGTAGTCCGCCGTCCGGTCCGAGTCGCCGTGGCCGCGCAGGTCGGGGGCGATGATCCGCCACTGCGGGGCCAGTGCGCGGGCCAGCGCGGCGAAGGTCCGGCCCTCCGACAGATGGCCGTGCAGCGCGAGCAGCGGGCGGCCGGGGCCGCCGAAGTCGAGGTAGGAGAGCCGGCGGCCGGCGAGGTCCAGCTCGGCGCGTACGTGGTCGATCGGCTGCGGTGCTGCGGTGTGGCTCATGATTTCCCCCCGGTGTCCGGTGTCGGTTCCCGTCCGTGCCGCAACCGTAGCGGCGATTTGGGCAAATGCGCAAGGCGCTCGCCTAAGACGAATGTCTGATGCATCTGTGCGACCTCCCGGGTATCATCCGGGCCATGGGAAACCGTGAGGATCTACTCGCCGGGGCCAAGCAGTGTCTGCAGGACAAGGGCTATGCGCGCACGACCGTCCGTGACATCGCGTCGGCCGCCGGGGTCAGCATGGCCGCCATCGGTTACCACTTCGGCTCCCGGGAGGAGCTGCTGAACGCCGCCCTGCTCCAGGCCATCGACGAGTGGGGCATGGAGATCGGCCGCGCGGTGGCCGGAGCGGTGGACCCGGCCGCCACCCCGGCCGAGCAGTACGAGGCCACCTGGGCGCAGATCATCCGGACCTTCGACACCCATCGCGTGCTCTGGGTCGCCAGTGTCGAGGCCTTCGTCCAGGCCGAGCACTCGCCGGGGCTGCGCCGGCAGATCGCCGCCGGCCAGGCCGAGGGGCGGCGGGGCGTGACCGCAGGGTTGCTGGGCACTCCCGAGGACGCCGTCCCGGAGACCGCGACGCGCACCCTCGGGGCGGTGCAGATGGCCCTGCTCTCGGGGGTCATGATGCAGTCGCTCACCGACCCGGACGGCGCACCGTCCGCCGCCGAGATCCTGGCGGGCCTACGCGCTCTGGTCGCCGTCCTCGAGCGGGGCCAGGCGGACCAGGACTCCTGACGGGCTGTCGGAACCGCCTCGGCGCACCCGGAACTCTGCGAGCCAGCAACGCAGTTGGCCGTCGCCGTGCAGATGCCCACCGTCCGGGCCGGCCGGCAGATCGATGCCGTGCAGCAAGTCCAGGGCCCAGTAGGACAGTTCGTCCCAGACGAGACCGTCGTCGGCGAGCCAGCGCCCGGCCCAGCGGTCGGCCTCGTCCCGGCTCAGCCGGCCCTCGACGAGGGCGGTGAAGCGCGCCTCGATCTCGTCCAGGTCCGGCCGGCCGCCGGCACCGGTCGTCGGGGCGGCGGTGCTCCGCGCGGGCCGATCGCCCTCGGTCACCGGGCTCGGAGAGCGGCCAGGTCCAGCTCGCCGACCACCTGGTCGCCGCTGGTCTCCCCGGTCAGGCGGAATCCGAGCCGCCGGTAGAACTCGCCGGGCCCGTGCTCGCCCGGCGCCCAGGTCGTCGTCACCCGGGTCTGCCCGCGCCTGCGGATCTCCTCGCACACCGCCTCCACCGCGAACCGGCCGTATCCGCGGCCCTGTTCACCGGCGGCGATGTTCAGTCGCCAGAGCCCGGACCTGGGCACGTCCTTGGGGTCGTCCGGATCGAAGCGGACGTCGAAGAAGGCCATCACGAAGCCCACCAGCCGCTCGCCGTCGAAGACCAGCCGGGGCCAGGCCGTCTCCGGCTGCGCGTACGCCTCGGCCAGCGACCGGACCACCGGGGCCACCAGCCCCTCCTGGTCGGGGCGCACCCGCAGGCTGCAGGCGGCCTCCACGTCGTCCGGGGTGATCTTCTTCAGACGGAGGGAGGAACTCATGCCCGGCACCCTATCGACCGCCTCCGAGGACTGCGACAAATCAAGCGCCCGCCCGCGAACCGGTGCTTCCCGGCCGTCCCTGAGCGGGTTTCAGCCAGCCCTCCTACTGCGGGGCGGCACCGGCGGCACCTGCGACACCGGCGCTGGACAAGGAACTTCAGGCCGCGCTGGACGGCGCAGTGGTGCGCCGGGCCCCGTCCCACCGTCGGGGACGGGGCTGCTCGCCATCCGGTCAGGCCGGCGGCAGGCCGAGTGCGGTACGGGTCTCACCGACCAGGCGGAGTGAGCCAAGCACCACGATCAGGCCGTCGGGACCGGCGAGTTCGGCGGCCCGGCGCAGTGCGGCGGCGGCGTCCGGGGCGGTGACGGAGGAGGTTCGCCGGCCCGGGGCGAGACGGGCCCGCAGGGCGTCCGGGTCGGCCGCCTCGGCGGCCCCGGTGCGGGTGATGACTACGGGCCAGTGTTCGGGCAGCGGGGCGAGCATGCCGTCCACGTCCTTGCCCCGCATCGCGGCGAAGACCAGCACGGTGCGCCCGCTCCCGCGTTCTGCCTGCCGCAGGATCTCCGGGGCGACGGTGGCGACGCCCTGGGGGTTGGTGGCACCGTCGAGCAGCACCCGGGCCGTCCAGTCGTCCAGCCGGGCCTCGGTGAGGAGTTCGAGCCGGCCGGGCCACCGGGTGGCGGCCAGTGCCCTACGCAGCCGTTCGTCGTCGAGGTCCTGGACGTGCCCGCGGTCGGCCAGCGCGTCCACGGCCGCCACCGCCAGGGCCAGGTTGTGGTGCTGGTGCGCGCCGGGCAGCGGGCAGGGCAGGCCGCGGTGCACGGCGCGCGGGGTGGTGACGTCGACCAGCGGCCCCGAGGCGTCCGGGGCGGGGTGGACGGTGTACCGGATCTCCTGGTCCATCCGCCACACCGACAGGCCCGCCCGCTTGGCGAGCATCCGTTCGGCCGCTTCGGCCGCCTCGGGCGGGATCCGGCCCAGGACGGCGTGTTCACCGTCGCGCACCACTCCGACCTTGGCCTCTGCGATCAGGGCCAGGGAGTCGCCCAGCAACTCGGTGTGGTCGAGTGCGATCCCGGTGACCACCTTGACGTCGAGGTCGAGGAACCTGGCTGCCGCCCAGCGCCCGCCGATGCTCGCCTCGGCGACCGCCAGCTCCACCCCGGCCCGTCGGAAGTGCGCCGCGGCGGTCGCCGAGCACATGCCCGACGCGGTGACGGGAAGGCCGTGCCGGCCGATCGCCTCGCGGACCTCGGTGAACGCCGCCGTGTACTCCTCGCGGGTGACCGGAACGCCGTTCACCCGGATCCGTTCCCGGGGCTCCTGCAGATGCGGGCTCGGCATGCTGCCCGCGCGCGCCCCGGTCGAGGTCAGCGCCGACACCGCGAACGCGCTGGTCGAGCCCTTGCCGTTGGTCCCGACCACCAGCATCCCGCGCAGCTCGCGCTCCGGGTGGCCGAGCGCCCCGAGCAGCGCCGGAAGGTTCCGGAACAGCGCCTCCCGCTCCTCGGGACGGTATCCGTAGAGCTCCGTGAGGCGATCCGCGCAGTCCTGGTAGTCCATGGGCGGAATCATTTCACCGAAGGCCGGGCGGCAGCCGGTGGTTGGCCGATCCACCCGGCAACTGCGCGACGTGCGACCGGTGTTCGAGCGCGGCGCCGACGTGCACCGGGACCGGCCGGCGACAGGGAGCGCGACGCCGCGGGCAGTTGCCGGCCGGTCCAAGCTATCCGTCCGCCGCCCGCTCCAGTCGCAGGCGGCGGATCGGCTTCGAGGCGATCCCCGCAACTCCGGCCGCGCACACGGCGGCTGCGCACAGCGCGGTGGCCGTGACGGCGCCCGCGGTGTCGGCGAGGGCGCCGAGTGCGTTGTTGGCCAGGACCAGTGCCAGGCTCTGTACCAGGGTCAGCAGCGCCTGCACCCGGCTCAGGTGGGTCGCCGGGACGTTGGCCGGTACCAGCGGGCCGATGTGGCAGGCGAACATTCCGGAGCCCGTGCCGACCGCGACCCCTCCGAGCACCGCGACCGCGGCGGTCGGGGCGGTGGCCAGCGCCGCGGTGCCAAGCGCGGCCCCGCACAGACCGAGCGCCGCGCCCACGCCCACCCGGTTCACGGTGCCGCGCCGTGCGACCAGAAGCGCCACGGTGAGCGTTCCGAGGCTCTGGCCGCCGGCGACCAGCCCGGCGCTCCCGGCGCCCCAGCCGTGTTCGCGGGCCAGTAGCGGGTTCAGCAGCGACACCACCGGGAGCAGGAAGCCCGCCGCCACCGCCGTCAGCAGCAGCGCGGGCCGGAGCACCGGGTCCGTGGCGGCGAGCCGTACGCCGTCGACGGCCGCCGTGAGCAGGTTCCCCTCCCGGGACGGGGGTTCGGCGTCGGCGCCCGGCCGGATCCGGAGCAGCACCGCGAGAACGAGCGCGAACGTCACCGCGTCGATCGCGGCGGCCCCGGTCAGCCCGGCGGCCGCGACCAGTACCGCGCCGAGCGGCGCCCCGAGTAGCGAGGCGACCTGGCCGCCGGCCTGCCGCAGGGCCAGCGCCCGAGGCAGCTGCGGCCGCGCCACCAGGCGGGCGGGCATCGACGCGCTGGCCGGGAGGTAGAACGCGTCGACCGTCCCGATCACGGCGGCCACCGCCGTCAGCAGCCAGGGCGACGGAGCAAGGCGCGGGCCAGCCAGTGCAAGCAGCACCGTCACCGCGAGCATCACGGCATCCCCGGCGATCATCACCCGTCGGGCACCGAACCGGTCGCCGACGGCGCCGCCCAGCAGCAGGAGCACGGTGCGCGAAAGCGTGATGCCGGTCAGCACCAGCGCGCCCGTCCCGCCGCCGTGGGCGCTGGCCGCCCAGCCGAGCGCGAAGTACAGGACCGCGTCCCCCACCAGCGAGGCCCGGGTACCGGCCAGCCAGACGAGATACGCACGAGGAAGGGCCGCCCGGTCCGGGGCGGTCCGGGCGGTTTCGAGAGTTACCATGGCCGCCGACCGTAGGGCCCTCGACCTGGTCGAGGGCAACCGCTCCGGCCAGCCGGGGCGGAGCCGGCGGACAAGGGCGCGGAGCCGACCGGTCCCGGACCGGGCGCGGGGCCCGGCTGCGGAGCCGCCGTCAGCGGCGCGCCGCCGACGGCAGGACGAGCAGGGCGTTGCCGACCGGGCGTTCACCGGTCGGGTCGGAGGGACGGCCGACCAGGCCGGTGCGGGCGGTGTACATCGCGGAGGAGCCGCCGCCGTCGAGGTTCATCGCGTCGGTGGCGCCGAAGGCGCGCAGCACCCCGGCCTCCTCGTCCAGGGAGAGACCCTGGCTGTAGCCGGGCCGGCGGCCGTCGGCCTGGAACAGGATGATCCGCCCGGCGCGGTCGGTGCCGATGGCGGTGCGCGGGTTGCGGCGCACGCCCCAGCCGTAGAAGTACGACGGATCACCGGGGTGGACCAGGCCGTCGGCGACCGGGCGGATGTCCGGGGTGCCCCCGGTGAGCAGCTTCGGGCCGCCCGCGATCACGGAGTCGTCCGGGCCGAAGCGGACCTCGTGCCCCTGGCCGTCGGTCACCGTGCCCTCCAGGGAGACGCGGCTGCCCACCGGTAGGTTGCCGGTGAGCCAGTCGGCCTCGGTGCCGATCGACTGCACCACGGTGTCACCGGCCGGGACCGGCCTGCCGTCGCGCGGGCCGACCGAGACCACGGTCCCGGCGGGGTCGAGGACCGCCTGGGCGCCGGGGCCGGCCGGGGGAGCGGAGCCGTACTCGGGGGTGAGGACGACGGTCTCGTCCGGTTTGGTGCAGGTGACGTCCATCAGGGGTGCGGGGCTGGGCCGGTCGCCGGGCTGGCCGCAGTTGGGGATCAGGCCGGGGGAGCGGTTGAGGCCGGCCACGGTGTGGGTACCGCCCCGCAGGCGGAGCAGGAGGGTGGTGCGCAGCCCGGTGAACTCGACCCGTCTGCCGCCGTCGCGCAGGATCGCGGCGATCCGCCCGCCGGTCGCCTCGTGGAGCAGCCTCCCGTGTTCGACCACGGCGCCGATCGGCTGGCCGGGTGCCCCGGCGGCCGGGTCCATGACGAAGTAGCCGCCGTTGACCGCCGCCAGCGCGCCGCCCAGCGCGGCGAGTTCGGAGGTGGTGCGGCGCCCGGTCTGGCTGCCGCCGTGGAACTCCTCGATCCGGCCGGTGAACCGGTGCGGGTCGATCACCAGCTCGTGCAGCACCCAGGGCCCGTCGGTCTGGGTCCGCTCGCCGCCGCTGAACGTTCCGACGCCCTTGAAGCCCAGCGGCTTCAGCTTCTTCACCAGCGCGTTCGCGCCCGCCGGGTCGGGGAAGCGGCCCACCTGGACGGTGAACCCCTGTGTTCCGGCCGGGAGGTCGGCGTAGGCCGGGTTCCTCTCCTCGACCACCGACGGCCGGTAGCCCGCCGCGGTCAGCCGCGCCGCGACGGCGGTGGCCGCGTCCCTGGTGCCGAGCACCGAGGACGGGGCGTCCGGGTCGGGTGAGGGCGGCAGTTCACCGGCCGGGATCGCCACGTCCACCGTCCAGTGGTCGCCCGGCGCGACCCGGCCCCGGACGATCGTGGTCAGCGCCACCCCGGCGGCCAGCCGCTGCGTGCTGCGGGTCTCCGGCAGGTCCTTCGACCCCAGCGGCAGGCTCGCCGCCAGGTCCGCGCGGCCCGTGTCCACCGCTGGGCCGGGCTGCGCCGCACCCATGGTGAACGGCGCCACGGCCACGAGCAGTCCGGCCAGCGCGGCCGCGCGCGGTCGAGTCCGTACGGCCATGTCCTCCCCCTCAAGTGACGCTTCAGTGACGGCCGGCCGCTGCCCTGCCACGGCCTGACCGCAGCCTGACAAGCGGCCGGGTACGCCCACCACCGTGCGGGGATGAACGGCGCCCGAGCACTGGGTGTCGGCTTACCGCCGCCGGGCCGGCGGGCCGGGGTGGGGACGGACCCGGATCGCGAACAGCGCGATCAGTACGGCGAGTACGGCGAAGATCAGCCCCGCGGTGAACGCGCTCGCGATGCCGTGCACCAGGACCTGCTGGGCGTACGGCGCGGGCAGCCGGCCGGTCGCCCGGAACTGCGCCGACTGCAGCGGGGTGCCGTTGCGCAGCAGTTCGACGGCCTGCCGGACGGCCTCGTGGCGGCTTGCCGTGCCGAAGACGGTCACCAGGATGGACAGGCCCAGCGAACCGCCCACCTGCTGGGTGGCGTTGAGGGTGCCGGTGGCCGCCCCGGTCTCGTACGGGGCCACTCCGGAGACGGCGGTCAGCATCATCGGGACGAAGAGCGAGCCCATGCCGAAGCCGAACAGCAGCGTCGGGCCGAGCACCCCGTCGGCGTAGCCGCTGGTGGGGGATATCCGGGTGAGCCAGAGGACCCCGCCCGTCACCAGCAGCGCGCCGGTGACCTGGAACGGCTTGGCGCCGAAGCGCAGTTGGTTGCGGGCCGCGGTCTGCGCGGCGATCACGATCGCCACGCTGATCGGCAGGAAGGCGAAGCCGGCCCGGAGCGGACTGAACCCGAGGACGTCCTGCACGAACAGGGTGATGAAGAAGAACACACTGAACATCGCGGCGGCCAGGGAGAGCATCATCGCGTAACTGCCGGACCGGTTCCGGTCACGGAACAGGTGCAGCGGCGTGATCGGCTGCGCGGTGCGCCGCTCGTGCAGCAGGAAGTACGGCAGCAGCACCAGCGCGGCGGCGAACGCGGTGAGCGTCCAGGCGTTCGTCCAGCCGTGCTCGGAGGCGCGGATGAAGCCGAACACCAGACAGGCCGTGCCCAGGGTGGCGGTGAACGCGCCGACCAGGTCGAAGTGACCTGGGCGCCGCTCGGACTCGTTGATGTAGAGCGGGGCCAGCAGCGCGATGGCGATGGCGATCGGCACGTTGACGAAGAACACCCACCGCCAGGACAGCCAGGTGGTGAGCATGCCGCCCGCCAGCACCCCGATCGCACCACCGCCCGCCGCCACCGCCGAGTACACCCCGAAGGCGCGGTTGCGGGCCTGCCCCTCGGCGAAGTTGGTGGCGATCAGCGCGAGCGCGGTGGGCGAGGCGATGGCGGCGCCCACGCCCTGCAGCGAACGCGCGGCCAGCAGCCAGGTGGCGGAGCCGGCCACACCGCCGAGCAGCGAGGCGAGACCGAAGAGCAGCACGCCGACGGTGAACACCCGGCGGCGGCCGAGGATGTCCCCGGTGCGGCCGCCGAGCAGCAGCAGGCCGCCGAAGGTCAGTGTGTATGCGTTGACCACCCAGGAGAGTTCGGTGGTGGAGAACGCGAGGGCCTGCTGGATGTGCGGCAGCGCGATGTTCACGATGGTGATGTCGAGCACCACCATCAGTTGGGTGGCGGCGATCACGGTGAGGGCGATCCCTGGGTGCCGGCCGCGTCTCGCACGTGCGGGAGGAGCCTTTGCCAGGGCGGCTGAAGAGGCCATGGCGGTCCCCTGGGGACTGGGAGTGAACGACGGCGTTCACTAGAATCGAGAGTAGCCGCCGTGCCGTCGGCGGCACAACGGTTCATTACCGACATCTACCCTGCGGTCCCGGCCCGGATGCCGCAGCCCGCAGAGTCTGCCCCGCGGAGCCCGTCCCGCCTGCGTGCACGGGTGCGCCCGTCCCGGACGGTCGTTGGTGTCCCGGCCCGCACGGGCATCCCGCATGGGTGCTGGGAGTGCTGGGAGGTGCAACCACCGTGCCGCAGCAGGCCGAACCTCATGGGCGGCCGGCCGGCGCCCCGCTCCGGCGGCGCGGCCGCGAGCTGGAGAGCGCCATCTTCGAGGCCGCCCTCGGCCGCCTCACCGCCGCCGGCTACGCCGGGCTCACCATGGAAGGGATCGCCGCCGCCGCGCAGACCGGGAAGGCCGCCCTCTACCGGCGCTGGCCCTCCAAGGAGGAACTCGTCCTGGACGCGCTGCGCGCCTCACTGCCCCCGGTCGGCCCCGCGCCCGACACCGGCAGCCTCCGCGCCGACCTGGTGGAACTGCTCGCCCGGATGCGGGCCGTGATGCTCTCCGAGCCGGGCGCCGCGGTCCGGGCGATCATCGGCGAGGCCGATCGCGAACGGGCGTGCGCCTTCCTGGAGCTGGTGCTCGCCCGGGTGGTGGACCCCACGGTCCGGGCGATCGCAGAGATCCTCGGCCGCGGTGTCGCCCGTGGCGAGGTGCGGCCCGGGGCCGTCACCCCGCTGGTCGCGGACGTCGCCCCGGCGTTGCTGCTGTACCGGGTCAAGCTGGGGCGCGGCGCGTTCTGCGAGGCCGACGCCGAGGCCGTCGTGGACGAGGTGCTGCTGCCGATCGTCCGCCCGTGACGCGAGCGGGTCGCCGCGGTTGCTCAGGGCCGGGTGACCGACAGCGAGTGGCAGGTCCAGGAGAGCGGATCGTTCTGCCCGGGGCCCGGACGCGGGTGGTAAGTGCCGTCGCTCACCGAGAGGTTCACGATCAGATAGGCGCTCCAGGCCGTGCCGACCCCGCGCCCGTCGGCGAAGACCCGCACGCCGTTGACGTACCAGACGACCGACCGCGCGCCGAGCACCACCCGCAGGTCCACGGTGGCTCCGGGGGCGACGGCGCCGGTCGGGTCGGTCCAGTAGCTGTGGCCGCCCCGGACGTTGTTGGAGAGCTCCAGCAGGCTTGGGTTGTCCGGGTGGTACTCGAAGGCGTCCACCTCGTTGCCGCCGCCGCGCCAGGTCCAGATCGCGGGCCAGGCGCCGAGCCCGGCCGGCAGGGTGACCCGGGCGTCGAGGGTGTCGCCGGTGCGGACCTGGAAGGCGTCCAAACTGCCCTCGGTGGTGAGCAGGTTGCAGTCCCACAGGCCGTCGGTGCGGCGGGTGGCGGTGAACCGCCCGTCGGGACAGTAGCGGTCGACCAGGTGGTCCAGCTTGTGGTCGCCGCGGTTGGTCGGACCCATCCGCGGATAGGCGCTGGTGCGGCCGGCGACCCACTGCCGCGCCGATCCGAAGTCGGCCCGGAACACCACCTGGCCGGCGGTGGCCCCGGCCTCGTCCCCCCGGTTCTCGTCCGGCCGGTCCTCGGCCTGACCGGCTTCGACCTGCCCGAACAAGCGGGACCACCACCGCTGGCACCGTGCCCGAACCATTCGCCACGGCCGCATCGACATCACCTTCCGTGAATGGCTGCTCACGTCGGGTGGTGTACCCTCGGATGGCCCAGTCGATGCGGAGCCCTCCGGTCCGGCGGGTGACCGTATCGCGGGGCGCGACCTCGTCTGATGGCCGTGTGGCGGGTGGCACGGGGCGTCGTGGGCGCACGACGTGGGATGCGGCACAACGCGGCACAACAACGGTCCGACCCGGCGTCGGGAGGCCCGCCGCGGCGGGCCGTCTTCTTCGTCTTCGTACGTGTCACAAGAGCGTCGATCGCCTCGGTCCAGGAGGCGTGCTCGTC